>JAFLJZ010000114.1 GCA_022712775.1 Sulfurimonas sp. | reverse complement strand
TTTTTAACTCTTTGTCCCTCTTTAACTAAGATCTCCTCAACAATACCACCCTCAAGATTTTGAATCATCTGGTTCTCACCACTAGGTACGATATCTCCATCTCCTCGAGCTATCTCATCTATTTCTGCGAAATATGCCCAAGTAACAAGCATCGCAATTGCGATAATCCAAAAATACATAATCGTTCTAATTTTTTTCGGTGTTGATTGAAGAACTGCAGAACTAAGTGAGTGCATAAACTCATAGTCTTTTTCACTTAAGTTCTTTTCTAATTTTTTTTCTAATTTATTAGACATGAGAACCTCCGCTTAGTTTTTTGGTGACTTCAGCTTTGGGACCATCAAGAATAAGTTTTGCTTTATGCATAACCATTACTCTGTCAGCTAAGTCAAGGAGTGTTAACTTTTGCGTTACTAGAATCATAGTTTTGTCCTTTAGCTCCTCTTTAAGGTGACCAATAAGATTTGCTTCTGATGTTTGATCCATTGCGTTACTTGGTTCATCC
This sequence comes from Sulfurimonas sp., assembly GCA_022712775.1. The sequence goes on along the minus strand of JAFLJZ010000114.1, from coordinate 11,236 downwards.
ATAAGCATAATCTTTGCATCTCCAAGCAAGGCACGAGCAAGACCAACACTTTGTCTTTGCCCACCTGAAAGACCTGCTCCTCTTTCTCCAATAGGCATCTCATAACCTTTTGGATGTGTGTGAACAAACTCATATGTTCCACTTACAATTGAAGCACGGATAATATCTTCATCACTTGGGTGTCTCTCAGATGAAACAATGTTTTCTTTTAGTGTCCCTCTAAATAAATGAATATCTTGAGGAACATAACTCATAAATCTTCTTAAATCTGCTGGGTCAATTTGTGCAATATCTATACCGTCAATAAGAATCGTTCCGCTATCAGGATCATAAAGTTTTAAAATCAACTTTGTAATTGTACTTTTACCAGATCCAATTCTTCCAATAATAGCAACCTTTTCACCCTCTTCAATCTTAAAACTTATATTTTCTAAGGCAGGTATATCTGCACCAGGGTATGTGAAAGTAACATTTTGAAACTCTATGGTTCCACGTATTTCTGGTCGCTCTAAAAACTGTTGTCCAGGCTCTCTCTCTGCAGGTTTAGAAATAATATCATTAAGTGTATCATATGATGTTTTTGCATCTGAATAATTAGTAATCAAAGCCGCTGCTTGACCCATTGGAGCGACTGTACGAGAAGTTAGAATCACAACTGCTATTAATCCACCCATTGTTAGCTCAAACTCTTGAATCATATACACACCAAAGACTACTACAAAAACTGTATTTAACTGGATGAGGAAATTTGTTATGTTTGGAATAGAAGAAGATAATAATCTTGATTTAAGATTTTTTTCTGCAATCTCACCTGTAGATTCTTCCCATTCCCATTGTATCTTTCCTGCCATACTCATAGTTTTAACCGTTTCTATATTTTGAAGTGCTTCAATAAGAATACCATTCTTTTTTGCAGCTGCTTCATGAGAACTTTCTATACTATCTTTTAAAGGTTTTCTAATTATCAGTGCATATATAAGCATCAAAAGCATTGTTATTGCAGGTACAAGCACAAGAAGTCCACCTATATAATAAATCACAAATAAAAATATTACAGCAAACGGCAAATCAATAATCGCGGTCATAGTAGCAGTTGTAAAAAAGGAACGAACTGCTTCAAAGTTTTTTAAATTATTTGCGAAAGAACCAACAGATGCTGGATGCTCTGCTAATTTTAAATCAATCACTTTTTCAAAAATAATTGAGGACATAATAACATCACTCTTTTTACCAGCAATTTCTAACATATACCCACGCGTAAATTTTAAGAAAAAATCTAAAATATATATCGCAATTATTCCAATACTAAAAACCATCAGGGTTTCTTGCGCATTATTTGGGATAACTCTATCATAAACACTCATTGTAAAAAGGGGCGTAGCTAAAACAAATAAGTTTATCAGAAGTGACGCCCATAAAACATCTTTATAAATCCCACGAGAAAGCATAACAGTGCTCCAGAACCAATGTTTTTGTTTAAGCTGCAGAGTTCTAGAATTTTGCTCCCCATATACAAACTGTCGCTTAAGCATAAAGGCAAATCCGAGGTATTCACTCTCTAGCTCTTCTACAGTCATCCACTCCTCAACACCATCACCATCTGGATAGATGATTTTAACCTTTTTTCTATCCTCTGAAAAACTCTCTAGTATACACGTATAATCATTACTAAGTAAGAGAATCATAGGGAGTTGTAACTGAAGCATTTGATTAATTGGTCTTTGAATAATTGTTGATTTTAAACCTGCACGACCAGCAACGCGAGAAAAAAGAGACTTAGAACTCCCTACAGAGAAAAGTTCTTGTGTTTCTTGAGAATTATGGACAGGAAGACCTGCCATTAATGCTTCGGCAGTAAACGGTTTGTGAAATAGCTTTGTATATAAAACAAGAGAATCTAAAAGACTGTCTTGTTTTATTAAAATAGACTTATTACTCATATATATTTTTTACCTTATTTTAGGAATCTAGTGGTATAGGTGAACCTCTATACGGCGATTTTGAGCACGACCTTCGCTTGTTTTATTTGTTTCTATCGGGCTAAGTTCTCCACGACCGATAGATTCAAGACGACTTCCATCAATTCCTTGATTTATAAGGGCATTTTCTACAGCTTTTGCACGAGCCTCAGAGAGTGTCATATTATAAGCATTTTTACCAATACTGTCAGTATGACCTGTAATAGTTGCTTTGTATAAAGGGCTGTCTTTCATAAAGTTTGAAAATTTCAATACTATTGCGTCACTCGATGGAAGTATTTCTGAAGAAGCTGATTTAAAATTAAGTCTTAAAGTCATACTTGTCGGACAACCATCAGTATCAACAGTTAAACCTGTTGGAGTACCTGGACATTTATCTTTATAATCAAGAACACCATCACTATCTGTATCAAAAGGGCAACCTTTATCATCAACATGTACATTAAGAGGAGTATTTGGACATTCATCTATATAGTCATAAACACCATCTTGGTCTGAATCTAATGGACAACCATCTTGGTCAACTGCTAAACCATGAGGAGTATCTGGACATTTATCTTTAGTATCAAATACACCATCACCATCTGTATCTTTATCATCTGGTGGGGATACATACAAAGTCACCATAACTCTGTTTGACATATCTCTACCTTCATCAGTTCCTGATGAATACCCCATATCTTTAGCCGCGCGATGCTCAACAACTAAAATCTCTTTAGAAATATTCTTGTCTACTAATCTCTGTGCTATATCTAAAGAATAGTTTTTAGAGTTTTCTGTTGTTTGCTCTGTTGTTTTTGAATGTCTAAACCAATTTTGGATAGCATTTGCGTATGTATCAGAATCAACTACAAGCTCATTATAATCATCAGTAGCTTCACTACCATGACCAATGACTTTAACAGTAATGTTTTTTTCTTCTTTTGTATATGTTTGGATTTTCTCAATAATAGCATCTAAGTTTTGTATAGAATCACTCTCAAGTGAATCATCCATAAAACTTAATGTATCAAATCTAACTATTTCTAAAAAATTTCCATACATAAATGGATCTAGTTTTTCAACAGCATCTAACTCTTTTTTCTCTGATGGTAAATATGAATCATCGTAAGTGCCTCCAAACAATGAACTTACTAAAAGTAAGTTTATTAGAAATTTTTTCATCTATTGTGCTCCCTCTTTAGTGATTAGTTCTACTTCAACTCTACGGTTTTGTGTTCTTCCTTCTTTTGATAGGTTAGAAGCGACAGGTTCAGCTTCACCTCGTCCTTCACTTGTTAACCTTGATGCATCAACACCATCTTTAACTAAAGCATTCATAATACTTTCAGCTCTTCTTGCTGACAACCATTTATTATACTTCTGTGTTCCTGGGCTACTTGTATGCCCAATAATATTTACATTATATTGTTCATTTTCTTTTAGAAATTTTGCAAATTTATTAACTTTAGCTTCATACTCAACAGGTATTAAAGAACTGTTATTTGCAAAATCAGCGCGCATTGTCATAGAGACTGTACATCCTGTTGTATCTACATTATAGCCGAGTGGAGTTCCTGGACATTTATCATCAGTATTTAAAACACCATCTTTGTCTAGATCTAAATCTTCTACGACTTCTTCAAGAACTTTTACTTCTTCAACAACAGTTTCTATTACAGGTTCTGGTAGTACGTCAACTTTCTTACAACCATACGGCATAATATTGTTTCCTTGAAGTGAATTATCACAAAGGTCAATATTATCAGCAATTTTGTCATTATCAACATCTAGCTCAATAGGCACCGAATCTAAAATCTCAGCTGCATTATCATCACCATATAAGTTCACCTTAGAAGTAAATTCATCTGCTGTCCCATTTACAGATACAACAAGTAGTCCCATAGCATCTAAAATACGGTATTTAGCAAATAATTGATCGTACTCCGCTTGAATAATTTGTGAACGAGAATTAATAACATCATTTTGTGCTGAGAGTAAATCAAGTAGAGATCTTCTACCTAAGTCATATTCTTCTTTATAAAGTTCTAGAGTTTTTTCAGAATATTTACTATATTCTCTTAAATCTCTTAACTGATCTTCCACCATATAATACGCATTCCATGAAAGGTCTAAACCTTCGATAACTTGTCTTTTAAGGTCTCTTTGAATCTCAACTTCTTGAGCAATTTTACTTACATGTTTTTGTACAGTTGCAGAATCTGCTCCCCCACGAAATAAATTATAATTTAAAACAACTCTTGCTTTAAAGCGGTCATCCGGTGTATCGAAACCATTACCAAGTTCATCATGGTCATTAAATGTTTGACTTAGTTCAAAATCAACTGTAGGATAAAAATCTTTCTTTCTTTGTTTCCAAAGTGCTTGGGCACCTTTAATATTATAACGAGCCACTAAGAGAGAAGGGTTGTTTTCTATAGCATAAAGTGCTGCTCTTTCAATACTCTGGGGCATATTAGCTTCACTACCTGGTTTGCTCATTGCAGACACATCTGGCAGGCGACCTAAAATTCTTCTATATTTATACTCAAAGTCACGTGCATTGTTTTTTTGTACAGTTAAGTTAGAACGGGCAAGAGAAAGTGTTGCCTGGATTTTTTTTACTTCTGAGTCTGTAGTTAAACCAGCCTCAAATAAATCTTTTACCTTTTCATAGATACTTTCATTAATCTCAACATTTTCTTCTGCTGTCCCAACAAGTTCACTTGAACGAAGTACACCGATATATACATCTGTCATTTGAAAAGCCATATCATTTGATTTTTCAAGATACTTATAAGCGGCTGCTAAGATTCTAGCCTCTTCAAAATCGACCTTATTCATAGTACCAAAACCATCAAAAAGATTTTGTGTAACTGTTAGAGAACTTTCATAATTTCTGTAATCACTTTCTCTTACATTATGATTAAAATCATCATCATTACCGGGAGCACCACTTTTAAGATCCCCTGCCTTGTTGTATCCAACTGATGCCCTTAAATCGACACTTGGATAATACTCTGCTTCTGCGACATTTAAATCTTGTTGCGTAGCTCTGAAGTTTTTTAATCTTTCTTGAATTACTGGATTTGTATTGAGTACTTCAACAATATTTTCTTGTAATGATGAAGCTGCTAAAGACACTGAATATAAACAACTAATAGCTGCTAAAGATATAAGTCTTTTCTTAAACATATAGTTCCCCTTTTTTTGATGTTAGTTTTAAATTTATATATGGACATTATATAGTATAAATGTGAGGAAGTAGTGAGTTTTAAAAAAAATTGTTTAAAACTTGTATCCGATACCAAATATATTACTGATAGTGTCCTTTGGTAATTTTTTTCTAATATTTTTCACCATTGTCTTTAATGGATCTAATTTATCGTCTTCAAAGCTATTCCACACCTCAACTATAATATCATCATACGTAAAAACTTGGCCCGGTTTAGAAAAAAGTAAAGAAACAATCTTTTTTTCTTTATTTGTAAAAGATATTTCAACTTCTTTACAAAATACCCTTTGATTTTCACAATCCCAAAAATAATCATCTTTTAAACTAACAGTTATTTTCGATACCACATCAAACTGTGTAAACTCTTCTACTGCAATGTCTAATGCCGACTTCAAATCATCTCTTGTTATAGGTTTTACAAGATATTTCACTAACTTTAATTCTACTGCATCCATAAGATACTTGGTATCTGAATAGGCAGTCAACATAATCACCTTAATACTTTGGTTTGTTCGTCTAATCTTTCGTAGTAATTCTAAGCCATTCATTTTAGGAAGATTAATATCTAAAATCATGATCTCTGGTTTTTTATCTTTATAGATTTGATAACCATCTTCACCATCTACTGCTTCATATACATTTAAAAAATGTCTTTTAAGATAGCGTGTATAGTTATCTCTTATCTCTTTTTCATCTTCTACAAATAAAATATTATATGGTTGTTTCTTGTTATCCATTTCTTTCTTCACTCCTCTTATCACATTTTAACTTTATTTTAAAGCAAGCTCCCCAAATATTATTCTTTACACTAAGCTCTCCACCTAAACTATCTTCTACAATTACCTTAGAAATATACAAACCCAATCCAGTACCTTGTGTCTTATGTTTTGTTGTGTAGTAAGGTTCAAAAATTTTATTTACTATATCTTCATTTATTCCACCTGCATTATCACAGATAGTTAAAAAAAGATCTTCCTTATTTCTTTGTATTTCTATTTTAATATTTGGTTTATTTATTCTTTTGAAAACTAAAATATCTGTTGCATTATTTAAAATTGCTAGTAAAACTTGCTGTAGTTCATTTGCATGTGTTAAGCAAGTATGTGCAGTTCTAAAGTCTACAATTATTTCTATCCCTTGTGATTCAATTTTTCCTTTTAATACCTCAAGTGACTTTTCTATAACTTCTTCTAAAACAACCTTAACTTTTATTTTATCTCTATCGAAAAAGTTTTTGAAATCATCTATGGTATTAGACATATACTTTGTTAAAGATTCTATCTCTTGAAGCTTTTCTTCAACAATTTCATCCCGTATGCCTCTAGAATCTAACGTATCATCTATAAGTAGTACACAAGAGTTTACTTGGGAAAGTGGTTGTCTCCATTGGTGTGCAATATTTTCCATCATCTCTCCCATAGCGACAAGTTTACTTTGATGAAAAATCATTTTATCTTTGTCATATGATTTTTCAAGTTCCGCTACAACTCTTTTTTTTAGTTCCTTATTGAGTTCTTTTATTGAGTAGTGTCTATAAGCAATAAAGAAAAATATAGTTGCTGCAAGCAAGCTAAACACCCAAAATAGTGTATAATCAAAACGTTTTTCATACTTACTTGAGAACCATTTTTTTAATATATTTAGCTTTTGCTTTTTTGTTGTACTTGCAACAGTTTTTTGAAATATATTAAATAATATTTCATTGTCTTTTGCTACCCCAATACCCAGTTTTAGTTTTTCATCAAAGTGTGCACTTACTTTAAAATCTGAGTACGATCCATTCTTATATTCGTAGTCTATTGCGACAGCACTATCTGCAAAACCAAAGACCTCTCCATTTGTGACTTTTTTCAATCCTTCTTCAAGATCAGTCACTTCATATATATTAATGTTTGGATACTTTTTTTCTATCATATCAACAAGAGCATAACCTTGCACAACTGCTATTGTTAGACCATCAAGTTGACTAAAGTCAATTACACTTTTTTTATCTACCTGCGTAACAATTACAAAAGACAACTCTAAAAATGCCTCTGTAAAACGAATATTTTCTTCTCGTTTTTGTGTTGGTGTAGATAGGGAAAGCACATCACATTTCTTCTGTTTCATGGCTTCTAACGAACCATTCCAACTATGTGTCTTAAAAATATTTATTTTTACATTTAGTTTTTCTTCAAAGAGATTCCAATAATCTGACGCGATTCCAACATGGCGTGATTCTACAACTGCTTCTATTGGCATCCAGTTTGGATCAACACAAATTGTTAAAGTTTTTTTTTCTTTAAGGTATTTAATCTCTTCTGACGTAAAAGCATTTTTATCTTTATTCTCAACATCATGAAAAATGAACTTCTCTAAGTTACTTCTTATATCTTTAGAAATTAGTTTGGACTGTATAAAATTATCTGCAATTAATTTCACTTTTTGTGAATCTATACTTCCTAGCGAATGTACTTGAGGTAAAATAACTTGTTCGACTTGTAGCGCTTCAAATAAAAGAGCTTCTCTTGATTTATTTTGCGTATTGTATTTTTTTAAAATTAAATCAATGATTTCTTCTTTATGTGAAAGTGCATATTCCCAACCTTTTATAGAAGCACTTTTAAAATTCTTTACTCGAGAAGGGCTACTTAAAAGCTCTTCCTTAGAGGTGAAAAGATTTACATCATAATATACAGCTCCGTAAGTTACAGGATTAAATACATTGTATTTAGCCCCGATTTTATCTAATAAAAAAATCTCATTTGTACTAAAAGCAGTTATTGCATCTACTTCTTTGTTTAAAAAAGCATCCAAAGTAAAGCTTGGACTTAATGTTTCAATATCCTTCGCTTGGATTCCAAATTTCTTTAGCATACTAAACAAGGTAATATTATTTATATTATTTGAAAGCCCTTCTATTTTAGAACCTTTTAACTGTGATAAAGAAGTAATTTCTTTTTGTGTTACTAAAATAAGGGGGGATTGTTTAAAGAAGTTTGCTACAAAAACAATTGGTTTTTTATTCATATACTCCAAGATAATTGATGAGTACCCCACTCCGTACTCTGCTCTATAATTTACAACTTCATCAACTATATTTATGCCATTTTTAAACTCTATAAAATCTACATCTAAACCTACTTCTTTATAGAAACCTTTTTCTTGCGCTGCATAAAATCCTGCAAATTCAAACTGATGTTTCCATTGGAGTTGAAGTTTTACTTTTTCTAAGGCTACCTCACCTGCAAAAAGGTGTGTAATAATACTGAGAAAAATAATTATATATTTAAACTGATTCATTACTATAATCATACATTAATTATGTGAGTATATAGTGAGTTTATTTTGTTTTAAGTTATAAAGATTTATAATTGTAGTGGATAGTAATAAAAGGAGTTAGTATGTTTGTGTCTTCCTATAATGTTTTAGCACAAGCAACTGCTTCGCAAAGAGCAGAAAAAGCCGTACAGAAACAGTCTGCACTTCCTAGTGAAAATTTTAAAACTACACTTGCGAAAAAAGTGCCGGTTAATACTTCACAAACATCTTCCATTCCTATAGACTATATCTCTAAAAATGTAGTTTTACATAACAAACAAGAGTTAGAAAAACAACAAAGTAAACTCAAAGATTCTACAGAAGAAAAAGTATCTCGTTTTAGTGGAAAAAACTCAATGATAAATGCAAAGAGTGCGTATGAAAGAAATGCAAAAATGTTTTCTCTTTTTAATATACCTCAAGTTGCACTCAACCAAACCCCATCACTACAAAATTCTTTACCAACAGAACCTATGGATATTAAAGAATTAAATATGCGTCATACAATGGTAAATACTTACATCGCAAATGACAACTACTACAAAGTAACTGCTTAAGAATTCAACACTTTACTTATACTCTCTTTTATGACACTTAATCTGGTGTTTATTACATCTTCAACGATATAAAGATCAATTCCCTCATAATCATGTGCGATGAAATTTCGTAATTCATAACTGCCCTTTATATCTTCTTTTTCAAAATTTGAAAGTAATTCTAATTCTCCATTATGAAGAAGTTTATCAAACTGCTCCGCTATGGATGTTAAATGCATCAGTATAGAAGCTCTTGAATTTTGCTCATCTTCTAAGGCTTTAACTACTGTACCTTTTTCTTTTACGATTGCTTGAATAAAAAAGATTTTTTTCTCAATTACTTTCACTCTTTGCAAGGATTTTTCACTAAACATAGATTAAATCCTTCATAATATCTACTTTCATGCTTGAGTTACTATTGAGGTCAAATACATCAGTATTTCTATGGAATTTATTTTTTACAAGTGCTTTTATTTTAGATATTTCTTCGAAGTATTCGTAGGCTGAACGAGTTTTAAGGTAGTCACTCTTTTTTTCGATAGCAATATCAATATCACTATACACACCTGCTTCATCTCTTGCAAAACTTCCAAAAAGTCCAAGTTTAAAAATACCTGCTTCTAAAAGCTTTGGTTTTATTTCTGTTAAAAACTCAAGTATATTTGATTTACTAGCACGCACATTATTTCTTTGTATTGGTTTATAGGTAATTATAGCATAACTGCTTAATCTACCCACGCATCTGTTTTTATGATTCGAGAATCATCAAAGTACTTTAATTTATAAGCCTTACTGCATTTTCCATCAGTTATATCCATAACAACAATTTGTAAGATTTTTTTACATTTTTTAGGAATATCAAAGTGTCCTTTCATTCCTGTTAGAAACTGTTTAAGCGGAACTTTTTCATCCATTCCTATGACATTGTCTCTACAGCCTGTTAGCCCTACATCTGTTAAATACGCTGTATCTTGTACAATTTGTAGGTCGTCTGTACTTACATGTGTATGTGTTCCTATAATAGCACTAACTTTACCTTGTAAAAGCATCATCATTCCACGTTTTTCACTTGTAGCTTCCCCGTGGTAATCTATGAAAATATTTTTCACCCCAGAATCATGAAGTTCTTCTACAGTTTTTTTTGCACAACTAAAAGCATTCTCACTCATAGGCATAGAAAAGTATCCCATAAGATTTAAAACAGCTAACTTTTCACCAGCCACTTCATAAACCTTACAACCAGTTCCAGGAACTTCTTTAGCATAGTTATGTGGACGGAGAATTTCATGTGTTTCAAAGAGAGGAAGTATATCTTTTTTATCCCAAGTATGATTTCCACCGCTCATAACATCAACACCAAAAGAAACAAGTTCATTTGCATTTTTTGCAGTTAATCCAAAACCATGTGAAGCATTTTCATAATTTGCTATGACAAAATCTATAGCGTGTTCTTTTTTGATTTGTGCTAGATATGTTTTCAACATATCCCGACCAGGACGACCAACTATGTCACCTATGAAAGCTATACGCATTAAATGCCTTGTTAAGTTTTTTTGTAATTATATCAGAATGTTATTTTTCTTTATGCTATAATGTTACCAGTTGGGACAATCAGAGAGCGGAAACTCTCTAAAAGCTTTTTAATAAACTTTTTCTGCCAAAAGCAGTAAAAAAATAACAATTACAAATAGTCGTTGCATTGTTATATCCTTTAAAAAAGGCTGACCCTGGCCCACCTTCTCCTTCGCAATACAACTTCAACAATTTTAATCGCCAACTGATATTATGATTTTAGTGGATTTTTTTATGTGTCTTTAAAAGTATTGCAGATTGTCATGGAATTAATTTAAGGAAATCTAGTTTCCAAGTTTTTACCCTCAGGCACCTAGACTTGGTAACTCATATATGAGTTCATGTTGTCTCTAGTTCCCACGCTTTGCTTTGGAATTTATATATGTTTTTGTGTTGTTATTTAGGTCTGCACCCCAAGAGTACTTCTTTCAGGGCGCATTCCCAAGTAGAACTTGGGAACGAGTTAGGAGTTATCTATTTATACTATATTGTGTGTATTCTCATCAATAGTTAAAGTGATTGAATCTCCATTTCCACTTGAATATGTTTTACCGTCACTGAATGTTGTATCATTAACATCATCCTCAGTCTATCCACCTGTGTCAAGATTTATATTATCTTTACCACCAGCAGGA
>JAFLJZ010000113.1 GCA_022712775.1 Sulfurimonas sp. | reverse complement strand
TTAAAATCACTTAAAATAATAAAACGAATAGAACTATCATGTTCATCTTCTATATTTTCGAACATAGTTGGTAGACCATAAAGTTTTGCAGCAATGTGAGAACATATTGCTGCAGCATGAGGGTCTTCTGCTGCTAAAATTGCAGCTTTAGCAGTTGATTCAACTGGAATTTGTTCGATATTTACAAAACCATGCTCTTGTAAAAATTCTCTACACTGACCAAAACCTTTATCTTTTGAATAAATTTTATTTATATCTTCAAGTTTAGTAGCTTTTGTAGCAAATGCAGCGTGAATAGGCATATATAACTCAGCTACTATTTTCACTGAAGACTTTGAAAGTAAGTCGAGAGTTTCACCAACAATCCCATCCTTAGAATTTTCAATAGGTACGACACCAAATTTTGCACGACCAGCTTCAAGTGTTTTAAATACAGAATGAATAGAGCTAACGGGTAAATAATCACTCATTGCACCAAAGCGACTCTCAGCTGCTTGATGAGTAAATGTCCCCTCAGGTCCAAGGTATGCGATTCTCTCTGGAAGTTCTAAGTTGCGAGATACGGCGAACACTTCTAAGAAAATAGCTTCTATTGCCTTATCATTTAAAAGTCCACTCTTCTCTTGACTTAAGCTTGTTAGCCTCCCTATAATTGCTTTTTCTCGTTCAGGTCGATATATCGTTCCACCTGTATCGCTCTTAATCTCACCAACTATTTGGACAACTTTCATTCTTTTGTTTAAAAGTTCTAAAATTTCATTATCAATACTATCTATCGCTACTCTGCAATCATCTAAAGTCTTCATATCGCCTCCAAAATTTCCTGCATATCAGCATATACAAGGTCTGGTTTAAGTTCTTCTTTTAAAAATGGTACTATCTCTTCTTGTGTTTTATATTTTCCACTTGTTACAAAAATTGTTTTCATACCAAGCACTTTTGCTCCACCTAAATCACCTTTTACATCATCACTTATCATCGTAATATCTGTAAAACTTGCATCAATACTCTTTTGTTGTAACAGTTTTAAAGCCTCTTTATAAAAAGCATCACTTGGTTTTCCAACCACTTCATAACTCACAGAAGTAGCAAACTCAAGAAGCTTTAAAACTGCTCCAACACCGGGGTATCTTTTGTTATTTTTCGCATAAATAGAGGTCTCATGCATACCAACTAAAGATGCACCTGCGAGTAAGAAGTCTATCATCTGAGCATATTCATCTGCTGTAAAGTTTTCTTTTATAGCAACAAGTACTGTTTGAGGATTTTCATAGTCCAAGTTATAGCCCATTTTTACGAGTGTTCGTAAAAATTCTTCTGCACCGTATGCTGCTACAGATTGCTTAGGAACTCGTGATTCTAAAAGCATTAAAGGGTCAAGGTATTTATCAAAATCAAAGTCAAAGCCCTGATTCTTTAAAAAGTCGTGAAAATCTTTACTTGATTTTTTGGTATTATTTGTTACAACCATGTAAGGAACTTTTTCTTCATTGAGTTTATGTATAAATTCTCTACTCCCTCGAATAGGAGATTTATCTATGTCGCTGATTAAAGTGCCTTGAACATCAATGAAGTACAATTTTATATCCTTACTTTAAGAACTCTGTCTCAAGTGCTACTAAATCATCAAAAGTCTCACGTCTTCTGATTAATCTAGCTTCTCCATTCTCTACTGCAACTTCAGCACTTCTTCCTCGAGTGTTATAGTTACTGCCCATACCAAAGCCATAAGCTCCCGCACTATGAACTACCACTAAATCATTATGAACTAGTTCTGGAAGATTATAATCTTTTGCAAAAAAGTCTCCACTCTCACAAACAGGACCAACAATATCAACTGAACGTGCCTCAGAAGTAGAATCTGTAATCGCTTCTATTTTGTGATACGCACTATAAAGAGCTGGACGAAGTAAATCATTCATACCACCATCTATTACTACAAATTTTTTCTCACCATTTTGTTTTTCATAAAGTACTTTAGAAACAAAATAGCCTGCATTTGCAGTTAAAAATCTTCCAGGTTCACAGATAACTGTTAATTCTAAACCTTTTAAGGTTGATAAAATTGCTTGTGCGTAATCATAGCTTGGAATAAGTGTTTCATCCTTGTATTTGATTCCAAGTCCACCACCAACATCAAAAAACTTAAGTTCAATCTTTATATTTTGTAATGAACGAACTAAATCTGCAACTATCTCTGCTGATTCATAAATTGGTTTTAAATCTGTAAGTTGTGAACCAATATGAAAATGAATTCCAACTGGATCTAAGTTCTCAGAATTATTTGCAAAAATATACATTCTTTTTGCAGTATTTAAATCTACTCCGAACTTATTATCATGAAGCCCAGTTGAGATATAAGGATGTGTTTTAGGGTCAATGTTAGGATTTACACGAATACTAATTCGAGCCTTGACCTTTAAGTCTTTTGCAATGAGCTCTACTCGACCAAGTTCAGCTTCACTTTCCACGTTAATATAAAGAATCTCTTTTTCTATCGCTTCAAGAATTTCATCATCACTTTTTCCAACACCTGAAAAAATTATTTTATATGCTGGTATTCCAGCTAAAAAAGCTCGACGAACTTCACCAATAGATACACAATCAGCACCTGAGCCCATCTTTGCAAAATGTTGAACTACACTAAGATTCGAGTTTGCTTTAATTGCATAACATAGGAGAGATTTTCTTGCTTTAAAAGCATCTTTTAATTCTGTATATTGTGTACTCATATGGTCTAAATCATATATGTAAAGGGGAGTTTTGTACTCATTTACTAATTGTTTAAAGTCGATCATAAAAATCCTAAAATATTTTTAGTGATTTTATCCAAAAAGTGCTTATGTTCTGGTTACGTAGATAAACGATGCTTATACCATTGTCTCATTGCGATTAAAAATAAAATTACTACTGGCGAAATAATACCAACTTCGCTAGAAAGTGTTTTATTTGTTGAAAGTTCAATTAGCATAAACAAGATACCCCAAACCATCAATGTTGCTAATATCGCAGCAAAACTAAAGAGTGAAACATTTAAGAATCGCACACTCATTGGTACCATGAAAAATATAATTATTACAACTGACGGCACAAAAAATGGATAAATAAAAATTCTGTACATTGCACCTATAATACTACTTGTGTCGACACCTTGCCTATCTAAAAGTACATAAGCATCAATAGCATCACCGATAGTAAAATTGACCTTACCCTCATAGATTTGATCTAACATTTTAGGTTTAAAGCCATTTAGAATCTTTAAATCTTCTTCTTTAGAAACCTTTATACCTTTTGAATTCAAGCCAATATCTTCCGGTTTTACAATCAAATCAGCTGCTTTAATATACCAATAGTCATCGATATAAGTTGCTTTTTTTGCAATAATAACTTCTTTTAAAGAGTTATTTTCAATACTAAAGACTCGGATATCTTCTGCTTGCTTTTTTAGTGGTAGTAGTTTGGAGAAGTAAATATATTTATCTTCGTATGTAAAAAACAGATCTCTTGAGGGACTTAAATACTGCGAATGGTCACGAATATTTTTTGCAAATTCATCTGCACGAGAAAATTTCGGTAGATTATGCAAAGAAATAAAAAGAACGATAATACCAGTTGACACGACAACAAAAGGTTTAAGTACATCAACCCGTGAATATCCTAAAGAATAAAATGATACGAGGGCATTTGAGCGAATCAGAAATATTTTTGTTGTAATCATTGCAAATATAAGGGCTAAAGGTAAAAGCATATCTACTGCAAAAAAAGATTTGTATACTAAATAAATAAGTAAAATATTTGCAGATCTCGATAATTCATCTGCATTACTAATATAATCAAATCCTACTAAAAACATTACTAGAGCGATTAAAATTATAAAAAAATATTTTAAATAATGAAATGAGATATATCTAAATACTAACATAACGTTATTTTATCTTAAGTTTTTTAATGGAGTACTTTGAACTTGTATCTTCCATAGAATTATCTAACAAAAACTCTATAGCTTCACAAGCTCTATCAATCCATTCTCTAAGATAAATATGCTGTGATAAACTAAAGTCACTTAAAACATACGAGGCTACTTCACCCTTATGTTCTGGTCGTCCGATTCCCATTCTTACACGGGTGTAATCATTAGAAATTCTCTCATCCGTTGAACGCAGTCCATTATGTCCACCATGTCCACCACCATGCTTGAAACGTAGTGTTCCAAAGGGTAAATCTAAATCATCATGTATTACAACTACTTTCTCTTGCTTGTAAAACTTTTTAACGGCAACTATAGAATTTCCAGATAAATTCATAAAAGTGAGTGGTTTTAATAAAAAAGATGCATGAAATTTATAACAAAGACCTTCAAATGAAGAGGAGGAGAGTTTTTGAGCATTTTGTCGTTTTATAAGTTCATCAATAACCATAAAACCTATATTATGTCGAGTGTTCTCATACTCGGGCCCAGGATTACCTAGCCCGACTATTAACATATTACTTAGCTTTGATAATACTAATTAGTGCAACACGATCACTATCTAAAATTGTAACATTTGGGATCGCTGGTAAATCACGAACCAATTTAGAGTGATTTACATCCATCTCAGTTACATCAATTTCGATTGTATTTGGAAGATTCTCAGGAGTACATTTAACAGTTAAACGTGGTTTAGCCATATGAACAAGACCTTTATTTTTAAGACCTAGTGCTTCACCAACTGCTACAACTGGAACATTATAAGTCGCTGCAACACCTGGTTGTGCTACCATTAAATCAACATGTATAAGATTACCTGTAACTGCTTGTGATTCATAAGACTGAACAACTACATTCATCTCTGTACCAGCAACATTCACTGGGAATGCTATAGTTTCTTTATTACGAACTGCACGGATATACTCATTCATTTTGAATGCAGCATTGATATTTTCAACACCTTTTGCATAAATATTCGCAATTAGATAACCATCTTTTCTGTAAGCTTTTACAGCTTTCTTTCCAATACTCTCTCTAACTATACCTTCTAACATATTAATTCCTTAA
>JAFLJZ010000112.1 GCA_022712775.1 Sulfurimonas sp. | reverse complement strand
CGTTGTATGGTAAGCAATAAAAGGTATAAAAAAGTATATTATATGCCAATATGGCTTATGATGCTTTAGCACTACCCGTGATAACTTATAATTATACCATTGAAGATTTGTTATCAAATACCAACCAAGAAGTGTTACAAAAAGTACATTCGTTACGAATAAAGCTAAAATCTCAAAAGTATCCATCTACTGCCCCAGTGTGCTTAAAAAAGTATCTTCAATCTCTTGTGAAATATCTTCTGCTTTTTTCATAAAAAAGTAATGATCACCATCGTATATTTTCAGCTTAGAATCTTCCATAAGAGAATGTATTTTTTCCCCTGAACTTAAAGGTGTTGCAGTATCATCACTTCCCCAACAAAGTAAGGCTTTAGATTTAGAATGTGAGAACTCATACGTAAAGTCCTCATTTACAACATTTTTAAATGTTTCGTACATTGGTTGACTTAAAGCCTTAGCATCTTCAGCCACAAATAATGAACGAAATTTTGCAAAACCAAATATTTTCAGTACTTTAAAGAGGGCTATTTTTGCCTTTACTTTTAACGATTTGTTTATGTAAATCCCAGCACTACCAACTAAAACCAATACTTTTGGTTCGAGTAAAAGTGCGACTTTTCCACCAAAAGAATGCCCTAAAATTATATCTTTAGAAGCGTTAATATAAATCATAAGTAATTCTACGATTCTAGCTACATCTGATGTTTTTAGAGCCATACAACATGTAGACTTTCCAAATCCTGGTAAATCAATATAAATATGACGAAAACCTTTCATATAAGGAGAAAAAGATTGTTTCATTAAATTTTTGTTACTTCCCCAACCATGAAGAATAATCAAATCAACCTTTGCCTCAGGATTGATTATTTCATAAGAAATATCAAGTATATTTTGATTATATCGAATCTGTTTTATAGCCATTATTTACCTTTAGCAGCTGAGATTGAATGTATGTATTCGTAATTTACTCTTGCACGTTTTGCATGTGGAAGTGAAGATGCAAGCGATTCTAGTCCTCCAGCAAAGTCTTCAAAAAGGTAATTTGCCATAGAACCAGGAATTGGGTTAATTTCATTTAAAACCACTTCGCCATTTACAACAAAAAAGTCACATCGAATGAGTGCGCCTTCAAACATATTTGTATATACTTTCTCAAATGTGCTTCGCAGTTTTGATTCTAGTTCTTTAGAAATATCAGCTTTTAAAACCTGTTCACTTCTTGAAAAATCCATATATTTCTTTTGGAAATCTAAAAACTCTTCTTTTTGAGGCTCTTCAACAATAGAAAAAATCATTTTTCCATTTGCCATAAAACCTGCAAGGTTGTACTCTTTAACACTATCTATAAATGGTTCCACTAAGATTGATTTATCGTATTCATATGCTACATCAAGGGCATAGTCTAGTTCACTCTCATCCTTAACTATACTCACACCTATAGAGCTTCCAAGCGTAGCTGGTTTAACTATAACAGGGTATGACATCTCTATGTTTTTATGTTCGTTTGAGCAGAACATCTCATATGGAAGCATTTTTATTTTTTTTGCTTCACAAAGCCATTTTGTATATCTTTTATCGTATGAAAAAACACTTGCATTTACACGAGGACCTATATATTTTATAGAGAAAAAATCTAAAAGTGCCGCAATAGTTCCATCTTCACCATCAGCTCCATGAATAAGATTTAACACAGTCGCATTATGTCTAGTAGATGAAAAAAGACTTTTTTGAATAAAACCACCATTTGATAAACTCACTTGAGGCATTTTTTTATGCTCACCCTTTGAAAAAGTTACTGATTTCATCTTTTGCGCTTCTATAAGATAAAAAGTATGATCTTGGTCACAAAAGATAAAAGATAAGTCAAATCCAGTTAATTTTTCCTTTAAAGTTATAGCACTTACTATACTAATTTCATGTTCAAAACTAGCTCCACCAAATAAAATAGTTAATTTCAATATACGTTTCCTTGATTTAAATTGTTTGTAATAATTTTAACGCTTCTTTTACAAGCGAAGCAGTATCACTACCACTACAAGCACTTAATGCTTTGGATATTTTTGTTTTTGTGAATCCTAGTGATTCGAGTGCTTCAGTTGCTTGTGAAAAAGCTTGTGAGGCTTTAGTATCTGTTGATGATACTAACTCTACATCAAACCCTGCAAGTTCTACTAAAATACGCCCTGCACTCTTAGGTCCGATTCCAGGTACTTTTTTTACGCCATTCATATCTTTGTTGTTAATCACTGTTGCAAATTGAGACGGTGTATAAGTCGAGCAAATTGCCATTGCGACCTTTGGACCAACTCCATTGATTTTTATGAGCCTTGCAAACATTTTCTTTTCACTCATCTCTAAAAATCCAAAAAGAAGGCTTGCATCTTCGCGAATAATTTGTGTTGTAAAAAGACTTACCTCACCGTTAGGAAGTGCGGAGAAAGTTTGTAAAGATATAAACACTTCATAAACGATTCCACTAACTTCGATATGTACAAAATTAGGTTCCTTATGTTTTAGAGTACCATTTACTCCAACTATCATTCTTCAAGCACCTTAATCTCAAACATACCCTCTGAAACCTCAACAAGACCAAACACCTTACCAGATGATCCATCCACGGGCTTATATGTCACTTCTATTGGTGGTTCAACTAGTTTAAAAACAAGTTCATTAAATCCACGCCAACTATCTCTATTGATGATTCGTGCATCCATGATGTCATCTTGAAAAATTACTGTTTTACTTTTTACTATCTCTAAATCATTAATTTTTAAATTATATGTTTCTTTGGCTGATTCTAATTTTGCTTGTAACTTTTGAAATTGTTTATATTTTTGTACAAAACTATCAGGCATTTTTATACCTTTCTTCTTGTAATGGATAAGACGCTTCTTAATATCATTAAAAGAAGCAGTACCAGCTTTAATCTCTCTAGTATACTTGCTAACACTTTCTTTGATTTCTCGTAGCTCAATTTCTAAATTTTTAATATCATCCGTATTTTCATCAAGATCCGTTTGCATAGATTTTTTTACTAAGGGATCGATAGTGAAAATATTTTCACTTCCCTGCAATCTTTTTATCTCTATAAGTTTTGATGCAGTGGCTTTTACATGAGAAGAACATATTTCAATTTGAATCTCCTTACCTCGTATCTCACCACCCAAAGCTTGGCTGATTTCTATCATATCACCATTAACAATCCCATGCTCAAGTCGTGTTATATGAATGTTTTTTCCATATGCCTTTCCCTTATGCACATTTAGAGTTAGTTTATCTGCCCGAACTTCTGCTGATTGATGTACTTGTCCACTTATAGTCGCCTTTACTGCGCTAAGCTTTGCATTGGAACCTACATTACCATCAATATCTATCTCAGTAACTTCAACTTCCATTCCCATACCAATGGCATCTTTTTCAGTATCACTTTCACTTACACTTATTGTAACATCAGAATCAAGACCAGAAGTAATATTTCCCGTTGTCTTAAAACTAATCTCTCCTACATCCATATCTGTTTTGATACCATATATCGTACCATCAAGTGTTACATATCCATTCTCATTTGCAATATACTTAATGCTTATAGGAGTATCTTCTTCGCGTATTGTTTCATTGATAGTAAATGTTGGAGCAAACTTTTCTTCAGCTTCTTTTGGCGCCATGTATTCACCACGACAGTTTCTTCCAGGCTTTCCAACTTGCGCTTTGACATACTCTATAAGAAGTTCATCTTTTTTAACACTTTTTATAAAACCACGTGAAGCATAATCTTTCTTTTGGTTTTCACTTGTTTCTTCTTCTTCATCATAATGCAAAATTAAGGAATCATCAATTGTTAAGGTTGGTTCATACGATTCTGCAATTAATATTGTTTCATTGTGTTTGTAATTTACATTTTCTTCAACTCTCACATGTGCTATAAGCTTTGAAACTGCATCATCAAGCATCTCATCAAAAATATTTATCAGTATTCCTGCTCGTACCTTACTTTTGTTAATTTGTTTTTTTAAATCTTGTGCAAATTTTGTAGAATACGAAAGTTTAGAGCCTTCTTTGATACTAAGATATACCTTACATTTTGTTGCATTTGCTCCAACAGCTACATTGAAATGCTCATAAGGATTGTTTTCTTTAACCTTAGTAAAAAACTCAATCTCATACATCTGTTTGATTTGAAACTGTTCGTTAAGTAAGGCAGTAGCATCATCGAGTTCATAAATTTCATCTTGCGCTATCTCTTCCCACTCTGATTCTGTTTTTCCATCAAACATACGAGTATATGTTTGCACTTCTATAATGTTAAAATCTATCGTATCTACTTTTACCTCGTAAGACTTTGCGAGAGCAAGAAGTTCTTTAGCTACATTTTGTACCCGCTGAACCGTAGGACGGATTTTTTTTGTTGTTA
>JAFLJZ010000111.1 GCA_022712775.1 Sulfurimonas sp. | reverse complement strand
TTCATCAACTCCTAAAAGTTTTGCTGCATCTTGGCTTACAGAGATTACAAAAGGCTCCGCAAGTGGTGTTGGATCTATCTTTTGGTAAAAAAGACTGTCATGTTCTAAGTATTGTGTTGTTAGTTTTAGGTTTGAGAATTTCATACTAGTGTTTTAACAAAGAAGTTATTAAATCTTCCCTGCTTAAAAACTATCAAATATTTTTGAGAGCTTCTTTTAAGAAAATACTAAAGGCTATTTATTTAACACTTTATCAAACATCTTAAGATAAATATCAATATGTTTATATTTTTCTAGAGTCATTTGTTTACCTTATTTAACTTTGTACTATAATAGTACAAAGTTACTAACAAGGAATATTATGAGTTTATTAAATCTACCCACAAAAGAAAATGCGACAGGTGAAGTAAAAAAAATATTTGATGAAATGCAAAGTATGCTTGGTATGGTTCCAAACGGTATGAAACTATGGAGCGCAAATCCTAAAGCCTTACAAATGCAATGGGCAGTTATGAAAGCAGTTATGCATAAGGACAAAGAAGAACAAAAACTTTATGCAATGATTCGCTATTTAGTCTCTGATAAAAACTCTTGTTCATACTGCATAGGTTTTAATTCAACTATGCTTATAAATATTTTTGGATTATCACAAGATGATTTGATTGAACTTCAAAAGGACCCTTCTACAGCTTCTTTAAACCCAAAAAATAAAGCACTTCTACTTTTAGCCATGCAATCCGTTAAAGATCCAGATTCTGTCTGTGAAGAAGATATAAAAAAATTAAAACATCTTGGTATTACAGAGATGGAAATGTTTAACATTGTTCATACAGTAGGTAAAATGATGCTAGTTAATACTTTGTTTAAAGCCTTTAAAGTACAACAAGATTAAACTGACAAATTTTCACCCAGCTCGCATACTTAAAATCTCTTTTATATCTATATCTTGAGAATATTTAACAAAGCTCTCACTTTTTTCCTCTATTGCGTACATTGTCATTCTGTCTGCTAACTCATTCCCTTCAAAACCAGCATGTGCTTTTATGTGGGAAAGATCTACATTTTTTTTAATTTTATTATATAAAGCGTACGCGAGTTTAATAATTTCTAAATTTTTAATTTCTCCGCCTTTTTTAGTCCAGTTTTTCTTTTCCCAAGAAATCGCCCACTTTTTTATACAATCAATCGAATACATTGAATCACATTTGATTTGTACTTTATTTCCATTTTTGGATTCTTTTTGTGCGATGAGAAGAGATTGATAGAGAGCACCGAGTTCTGCTGTGTTATTCGTTCCCATCCTTTCATAAAGCCCATACCAAAGTTCAGATACCTCACTATTTCTGTAAACTGCAACTCCAGAACCTGCTTTTCCAGGATTTGGTGTACAACCACCATCACAATAGATGGTCACATTACTTTTAGTAGACGATTCCATAACTTCTTTCTCCTTTAGTTGGTCTAGTCTGAATTTTTGTAAGGCTTTATAATTAACAATGATTTTTTCTTGAATCTCTTTATCTCCAACACCATTTAACAAAACAAATAATTCAGCTCGTGCATCTGAGAGTTGTTTGCCTAAAGCTAATTCTCTGCACTTTGCTTTTTCTTCAAGTCCAAGTAAAATACGTTGAGAATCATTAATATCTTCATCTTTATTCACACCCAAGTCTAATAATTTTTTTGTAACTATTTGCATTTTTTTCCAGTTAATAAATTTTATATATTGAATTTTAACTAATTATAATCCTATTTCTCTTAATTAAGTAAAATTGATTACTATTGTCTTATGAATAATAACCTACAAACAGTTTTGCAGTACCACGAAACTACAAAACACTCCCAACAAAGATACGCCCGTTCACTCGGCTACATGGACTGGAGTACACAACCAGACCCTTTTAGAAACTATAATGGTTGCGATTCTATTGAACTTCCTCTCGCATTTGAAAATGTAACACCACCGTATCATCTTCTTAACTCGAACTTACCACCTGCTCCACTTTTAAAAGAATCTCTCTCACAACTCCTACAGTTTTCTATGGGCATAGCGGCACATAAACACTCAGGTGATAGCTCTTGGGCTGTTCGTTGTAATGCTTCAAGTGGTAATCTCCACCCAACAGAAACCTACCTTGTTTTACCTCCCATGATGAAAAATGAGAAAACTTCTGTGCTTCACTATACTCCTAAGAATCATGGCTTAGAAACCTTAGCTGTACTTGAGAGTTCTTTTTGGAATAAACTTCCTGTAAATAGTTTTCTTTTAGGTTTTTCTAGTATTACATGGCGTGAGGTTTGGAAATATGGCGAGAGAGCTTTTCGTTATACACAACTCGATGCTGGTCATGCGTGGCAATCGCTTGAGGTTTCTGCAAAAATGCTTGGATGGAAGCTAACACGGCTTGACTCCGTTAGTGATTCTGATATAAATACACTCTTTGGTCTTAAACAAAAAGATAGGTTTTTTGAGAGTGAAAATGCTGATATGCTTTTTCTTGTGTCTCCAGAAGTTGTAGATTCTACACTTTTACTTGATGATTTACTTCCAAACCTTCCTCTTATTTTTGAGGGTATCGCAAATCAACTAAGTCCAACTATGCAAAACTGGGATATAATCCCTGCCATTGAAAACAGCACTTCTACTATGCAAATAGCACAAAAGAATGTAAAAAAAGAAGTGCTTCAAAGAAACCCATCACAAGAATCAAAAACTATTGTGCTAGAGAGAAGAAGTATACACATCATGCACAAAGATACCTCTACACTTACAAAAGATGAGTTTCATACAGTACTCTCAAGTGTAAATACTTCCCTTGATTCTAAAGAAAACTCTACGCACTTAGCAATCTTTGTCCATCGTGTTGAATCGTATGATTCTGGCTTGTATATTTTAGTGAGAAATGAGAGAGATAAAGAAGCACTAAAAAAGCAAATGCACCAAGATTTTTTATGGCAAGATACAGAACTTCCTAACCTTTACTTCTTAGAATCACGTGACTTTATAATGGCATCAAAGGCAATAAGTTGTTCACAAGACATCGCAAGTGATGGAGCCTTTAGTTTAGGAATGTTGTGTAACTTTTCACAGCAACTGCAATCTCACGGGGCACACAGATATAAAGAGCTTTATTGGGAATGTGGGATGATAGGTCAAGAGTTGTATTTAGAAGCTACTTCGCTTGGATTATCTGGAACTGGAATCGGATGTTTCTTAGATGATATGATGCATGGAGTTCTTGGAATAAAGAACAATAACTTTCAAGTTCTTTACCATTTTACGATTGGTCGAGGGAATGTTGACAGCAGAATTACAACCTTGCCAGCGTACCCAAATAGATAAAAGGAAAAGAATGAAATATCTTATACTAAGTATATTTATATGTCTAAATTTAACTGCACAAAACTATACAAATGATAAAAAAATTGATATGCACGGTGGAAACCATAGTTCACTTGGAGGATATTCTAGTGGTGGATTTCGTACTCAGGGAATGAATATGTCCGCTTTTTTAGATAAAAATTCATCTAAGACAATACAACAAACTAAATCTAAAAAATAAAAAATTACCTTGAAACATAACTGAAGCTTAACTTCTAATTGTGAAAATGTTAGCTATTATTTAGTGCAAGAGTATCTATATTATAGGAGTTCTCTATGTTTAAAAATCCCTCATTAATTACCCGTATTGCTATTGGAAAAACAATAGGCTTTCTCTTTGGTTTGTCTGGATTTATTCTCCTCCCTTACTTTTTACCTGATGTCGACTTGATGATTCGATGGGGTATTTTACTGTGGTACACAACACTTGGCGCGATTATCGGTGTCTTTGGAGTTATTACCTACCATCCTCTTTTAAAACTACCACTACCATGGTGGTTTCGTTCTCTCATTTTAGGTGCTTGGATGAATTTTGTACTCACTTTCTTTGCCTATGATGTAATGCATCAAATGATGCTTAGTATGTTTGGAGAAAATTCAATTATTCTCTCGCCATTTTGGTTTGTAGGTGAAGGTGCAATCATCGGATTAACTATAGGTTACTTTGCTACAAAATTTGCTGGAGAAGGTAAAGAAACTATTGGAAATTAAATGAAATCTATAAAAATTTTCTTCATTATTCTAGGAACTATTATAATTCATGGATGCTCAGACAATGCGATTAGTCAAGTAAATAATAAGTCTATACTTTCACAATAGATACAATGTATGAATCTTATTGTATTTCCTCCAAAGGATTCTATAGACTGAACCCATTGCAAAGACGAGGTGCCCCTTGAGGGTATAAATAAATCTATCAATATTATAATGAGCACAATTCTAATAAGAGTTTACTTAATTTTTTCTACTATCGCATCGGCAGTAAAGCCAAATTTTTCAAAAAGTTGTCCCGCTGGTGCTGATGCACCAAAGGTATCCATAGCTATTACTGTGTCTGCTAATCTATACCATTCTAGTCCACGTGCAGCTTCGATTGCTACAGTCTTTGTACCTTCTTTGATAATAGACTTCATATACGAAGCATCTTGCTCTATAAACAAGTCATAACAAGGAACAGAAACAACATTTACAGCCACACCTTGAATGTTGAGTGTTTCTTTAACCTTAAGTGCTAGTTCTACTTCAGAACCTGATGCCATTAAGGTGATAGTAGCACTATCATCAGAGGCAAGTAAGTAACCACCACGACTTGCTTCACCGCTTACAGCACTTGGAAGAACTGCAAGATTTTGTCTTGAACATACAAATGCAGATGGTGATTTAGTCATCGTTAATGCTTTTTTCCATGCTTCAACATTCTCCACTCCATCTGCTGGACGCCATACATAAAAGTTAGGTAATGCACGAAACTGGGATAAATGCTCGATAGGTTGATGCGTAGGACCATCTTCACCAACACCTATAGAATCATGTGTCCAAATAAAGAACTGTTGAATCCCTGTAAGTGCTGCGATTCTAGCTGCTGGTTTTAGGTAGTCTGAGAATACAAAAAACGTAGCTGAGAAAGGCATAAGTGGACCATAAAGTGCCATTGCATTTGTAATCGAGGCCATTGCATGTTCACGGATACCAAAGTAAATATTTCTACCCTTTGGAAAAACACCCATATCGTTAAGGTTTGTTTTGTTCGATGGAGAAAGGTCAGCAGAACCACCTAAAAATGAAGGAATCCCACGAGCGATTGCATTCATAATTTTTCCATTTGTTCCACGTGTAGCTTCCGCTTTTTCAAACCTTGGATACTGGATTCTTGAAAAATCAGGATTTTGTAAAGCATCAAGCGCTTCATTTTGTTCCATTAAAGGCATAGTTTTTTGAGAATGAATCCATTCTCTTTCAAGTAAATCACCCTCTTCTATAGCACATCTAAAGCGTACTAAAACATCTTCATCTACATGAAAAGTTTTTTCTGGATTAAAGCCAGCATCTTTTTTAGCTTGGGCAATAACCTCATCTCCAAGAGGAGCACCATGTGCATGATGTGAACCTTCAAGTTTCCCAGCACCTTTAGCGATTAAAGTGTTTGCTATGATGATAGTAGGTTTCGTATTTGCTTTTGCTCTTGTAAACGCAGTATCAATCTCATCAAAGTTATGTCCATCAATTTCTAAAACATCCCAGCCTTGTGATTCAAAACGCATTCTAATATTTTCACTTATACTTAAATCTGTAGAACCTTCGATAGTAATCTTGTTTGAATCATAAATAAGAATTAAATTATCCAACTTGTTATGTCCAGCAATTGAACACGCTTCATAAGAAAGACCCTCTTCCAAATCTCCATCACCACATAAGCAGTAAACATTATGATCAATTAGGGCTGCAGTTTCAGAGTTTACTTGTGCACCCGTAAATTTTGAAGCCATTGAAAAACCAACAGCATTTGCGATCCCTTGACCAAGAGGACCAGTTGTAATTTCGATTCCTTTTGTATGACCGTATTCTGGGTGACCAGGAGTGAGTGAATCTAATTGACGAAAGTTCTTTAAATCATCAATCTCTAAACCATATCCCCAAAGATAATAAAGAGAATAAATAAGACCAGTTGCATGTCCACCTGAAAACACAAGTCTATCTCTGTTTAAAAAATCGGGGTTTTTAGGATTGTGATTCATATGTTCACTTAAAACCACAGCTATATCTGCAAGTCCCATAGGAGCACCTGGGTGACCTGAATTTGCCGCTTGTACCATATCTGCTGCTAAAAATCTTATACTGTCTGCCATTTTTTGACGCATTTGATTGCTCATATTTTAATTCCTATGTCTGTTTATGTATTTTGTAAGTAATGATGAAAGGCTTTTTTTCAAGTTCTCATCAAAATTATTCAACTCTAACTCGAGTTCATCCGCTAAAGTATTTGCTTCTTTCATAGTCTCGTTCAAGCCTATCAAAGTAACAAAACTATTTTTATCTTCATCATTTCTAGTAAGCTTTCCAGCTTCTTCTGATGTTTGAGTTACATCTAAAATA
>JAFLJZ010000281.1 GCA_022712775.1 Sulfurimonas sp. | reverse complement strand
GAACATCTCAGCCAGATATTTTAACTATGCTTCATGCTACAAAAGGTCTTAACTTTGATCTTGGTGGTTTAGAAATTGATAAAATTCTTACATATGAAAAAGAGTTACAACATTGTCTTTCAGATTATTTTGTACCGCCAGAAGCTACTATGGTTTCTCCTATTATTCCATTCTCACCAATGCCAGGTGGAGCATTAACTGCAAATACGCAGATGATGAGAGATAATGATATCTTAGACAAATTTCCAGAAGTTATCGCAGCTATGCAAGAAGTAGTTGAAAAAGGTGGTTATGGTACATCTGTAACTCCAGTTTCTCAGTTTTATTTCCAACAAGCACTTAACAAGGTTATGCAAGGACCTTGGAAAGCGATAGCTCCAGGTTACGGAAGAATGGTTCTTGGTTATTTCGGAAAAACACCAGTTGCTCCGGATCCAGAAATAGTAAAAATTGCTTCAGAGAAGTTAAACTTAGCTCCAACTACAGAAAAAGCGCTTGATTTAGCGAATGCTGATGAGAGTAAATCTTTAGATACTTGGATAAATAGACTTAAAGAAGAAGAGATAGAGATTACAGAAGAAAACATCTTTATTGCAGCAGCATGTCAAGATAAGGGTATCGCATTCCTAAAAGGGAAGGGCGAGCTTAATGTTAGAAAAATATCAGAAATGAAAACAGATTGTGAAGGAAGTGGAAGTATGGGTAATGGAAATTATACAGTAGTAGTAGATGGACAAAAGTTTAGTGTTCAAGTTGCAGAGGGTGATGTAAATATTCAAGTAACAGCAGTTGATGGTGAAACTATAGCTCCAGTAGCACAAATGGCAGGTGCATCAGCAAATGAATTAGAAATTAAAGCACTTCTCCCAGGTAATGTTTGGAAAATTGTTGCTAATCCAGGTCAGAGTGTAAACGAAGGTGATGTGATTCTTATTTTAGAATCTATGAAAATGGAGATTGATGTTGTTGCACCTAGAGGTGGAGTGGTTAAATCAATTAATGTCGCTACAAATGATAAAGTTGTAGAAGGTCAAGTTGTAGCAGTAATAGGTTAATCGAATGAAAGTATTTGTATTAAAATTCTTAGCAATAGTGCTATTTAGCTTTGGAACACTTCAAGCAAGTGTTTCATCAGATGCTACTATCGTTTCATCAACGCATCAAGAAGAAACTTATCAAACTAAGCCTTTTTCTGAAATGATTGGTGGATTCTTAAAATCAACTGGTGTGTATGCACTTATGAATCCCGATCCTGATGAGCTTAGTAAAAGTGGTAAAAAGATGAGTGATTTTCACAAATCATGGGGTCGTATATTAATGATTCTACTTACTTTTTTCTTGTTTTGGTTAGCAATTAGAAAAGGCTTTGAACCACTTCTTCTTTTACCAATAGCATTTGGTGGGCTTTTAGCCAATATTCCTATAGCAAATATTGCAGGAGAAGATGGATTTTTAGGTATCATCTATTCGATGGGAATTCAAAATGAAATGTTTCCTATTTTGATTTTTATGGGTGTTGGTGCGATGACGGACTTTGGTCCACTGCTCTCAAACCCTAAGACTGCACTCTTAGGAGGAGCAGCTCAATTTGGTATATTTGGAACACTTGTTGGTGCAGTAGTATTAACTCACTATGGTTTTGCTGACTTTACTCTGCAACAAGCTTCTGCAATCTCTATCATTGGTGGAGCAGATGGTCCTACCTCTATATTTATAGCAACAAAACTAGCCCCTGAATTACTTGGTGCTATTGCTGTTGCTTCGTACTCATATATGGCTATGGTTCCTATTATTCAACCTCCAATTATGAGAGCTTTAACAACAGAGGCTGAGAGAAAAATTAAGATGACTACACTTCGTCATGTATCACGACTAGAGAAATTAGTTTTCCCGATTATGGTTCTTTCTCTTGCCATCTTAGTGCTTCCAGCTTCAGCACCACTTGTCGGTGCATTTATGTTTGGTAACTTCTTAAAAGAATCAGGTGTAGTTGAGCGTCTTAGTGACACGCTTCAAAATTCACTTATTAACATAGTAACTATTTTCTTAGGCCTAGGTGTTGGTTCTACTTTAGCAGCAGATAAGTTTTTAGTGACAGAAACACTCGTTATTATGGCACTTGGTATTGTTGCATTCTCAGTAGGTACTGCAGCAGGTGTAATTATGGCTAAGATTATGAATATGTTCCCAGGACATAAAGTAAATCCTTTGATTGGTTCTGCTGGTGTTTCAGCAGTTCCAATGGCAGCTCGTGTATCAAATAAAGTTGGTATGGAGTATGACCGTTCTAATATGTTACTTATGCATGCGATGGGTCCAAATGTGGCAGGGGTGATAGGTTCAGCAGTAGCAGCTGGTGTACTTATCTCGTTGTTCCAATAAGCTAAAACAAAATTGAGGCTACCCCTTGAGGGTATAAATAGCAACGTAATGCACGACATTTCATTTAGTGAAATGCTGTGTCAGGCTTTAGCCTAGATCTGCGTTGCTTTGCTCACTTTATTTACTCCTATATGGAAAAATAAACTTCATCCTATATTTGATATGAATTTACCTGATAAAAGTTTGCCTTAAATCTAAGCCTTTTAAATATTGTTAGTTATGAAATTATATTCCCCCTCTTACTTACATAAAGATAGACCAGCTTTAACTATAGAGTATATAGCTAGTTTATCTGGAATCGAAATTTAGTTATTACCTAAATTTCAAAACCAAAGAAACTCTATCCGTAACCCCAGCCTTTTCAAAGATTTTACAAATATGACCTTTTACAGTTGAAAGAGCAAGCTTTTCTGCTTGGACTATCTCTTTGTTTGTATAACCGTCTGCTATCATCAGAGCTATTTCTTTTTCTTTGATAGTTAGTATACTCATAAACTCTGGCTCACCTTGAGCACGCTCTTGAATGAATTTACTTATGATATAGTTTGTAAGGTCAGCAAAAAGCCATTGCTTACCATTTTGCACACTTTCTAGCATTTGTAAGAGGTTTCCCTTATCTAAGTAAGAGTTTTCATAACCTTTAATGCTAGTACTTAAAAGCGTTGAAGCATGATGTACTTCTGGACGAGCGTTAAAGAGTAAAAGGCTTGCATGGGAGTGAAAACTCAACTCTTCTATAGCCTCGAGAATACTTTTAACACTAAGTTCATCAAGGAGAAGCATAATAGATGACTGGTTAAGAGTAATATACTCTATAAGTTTTTTATAATCTTTAAGATTAACTATACTATATTCATCTTGCAGGGCATTTTGCCAATGCTTTTTAATCGAACTCATATTTGTATAGAGTATAATCTTTTTCATAGTTTTATCGCTCACTTAAAGTATTTTGTGTAGCACGAAGTATAGGTTTCAAGATGTAATCAAGTACAGTTTTCTTTCCTGTAATAATATCAACATCCGCTGTCATACCAACAAGTAGGCTAAGTTTATTTTCTTCACTACCTAGATGATTTTTATCTGTTTTTAATCGAACAAGGTAGTAACTTTGTTTATCAATTTCATCGACAATGGTACTCGCACTAATATGCGTCAAAGTACCTTCTAGTGAACCATAAATAGCAAAGTCATAGGCAGAAAATTTTATAATTGCTTTTTGTCCAGGATATAAAAAAGCGATATCAGCAGGTCTTATCTTCGCTTCAACAAGAAGGTTATCTTGTGTTGGAACAATCTCAACGATATCCATACCTGGTTTCACGATTCCACCTACTGTGTTAATAAGAAGTCTGTTAATTGTTCCATCAACAGGTGAGCGAACATCCGTTCTTTGTACCTTGTCTTCTCTTGCAACATTTGTTCTTTTGATTCTTGTCATTTCTGCTTTTGTTTCGTTATACGCTTCTTTTGCAATACTGTTAAACTTTAGTTTTACTTCTGTAATGTTGTTTTTTTGCTCTTCAATGATAGAAGTTAAACGAGGAATTGAAAGTTTAATAGACTGCATATCACCTTCTGAGGTGTTTTTTTGACGCGTTAGTTGTAAAAATTCAACTTCTGAAACAAGGCCTTTAGCAACAAGTGGTTGGTTGAGTTGTACCTCTTTTTTAATGAGTTTTAGGTTGAGTTGTAATTGTCTTAGCTTTGCTTGTGCTTCTCTTTTTTCTGCTTTTTTCTGATTTAAACGACGTGTATAAATCAAGATATTATTGTTGAGTTGTTTTAAATTCGTTTCATGAAGAGATCTTTCATGTTTTATAAGTTCAGGGGATTTTTTTGAGACTTCATCACTTACTATAAATTCTGTGTTTGTAGATTCAGACCAAAGACGGATACTTTTTGCTTCAAGTTCATTGTAGCGTAGTTGGTTTTCTACAAAATTTGTTACAAATCCTGTATCATCAATCTTAAGTAAAATATCGCCTTTTTTTACAGTTTGGCCCTCTTCAACGAGGATGTCTATAACAATTCCTCCTTCAAGATTTTGGATAACTTGGAGTTGATGTGAGGGGATGATTTTCCCTTGACCACGAGTAAGTGCATCTATTTGGGCAAAGTAAGCCCATGTGATAATCCAAATGATTACAACAGCCCCAATCCACAACATTGCACGTGTTGCTAAGTTATTTTTCATAAGCATTGCAGAACTAACGGAATTTATATATTCCATATCTGCTTCAGTTTTAACTCTTAGTTTTTTTATATCCTTTTTGTTATAAGAATAATCTGCAAACTTATCTTCAAGATTCATTAGAAACTCTTTGTTTTGGTTTATTCAACTGCTTAACAACTTCTTCTTTGGTTCCATCAATAAGGATTTTCCCTTGTTCTAAAAGTATAAGTCTCTTTGTGATATTTAAGAGAGAATTTTTATGTGAAATAAGAATCATTGTTTTGTTGTTTTGATATTTTTCTAAAGAGTGGATAAATCCCATTTCGCTTGTACTATCCATGGAGTTCGTAGGCTCATCAAGTAATATAATAGGAGAAGACTTTATAAAAGCTCGAGCAATTGAGATAGACTGTTTTTGTCCACCAGATAAACCCTCACCTCTCTCTCCAACAGGCATATCAAAGCCCATAGGATGAATGTCAACAAATCGTTTTGTACCACTTAGTGCGGAAGCTACAAGAATCTCTTCATCACTTGCATCCGGAAAACGGACAATAATATTGTCTTTGAGTGTACCTTTGAAAAGCATTGTATCTTGTGGTACATACGAGATACCATGTCTTAAATCTGCTGGATCAATTTGTTTAATATCAATCCCGTCAATTAAAATAGATCCTTCATCTGGTTCATACAGTCCAAGAATTAGTTTTTCTAAACTTGTTTTTCCTGAACCATTTGTTCCTATAATCCCAACTGATTCTCCAGGATTAATAGTGAAACTTATATCATCTAATACTTTTTTCTCTGTATTTGGATAGGTAAAACTTACATTTTGAAACTCTATTTTTCCTTTAAAAGATGGACGCTGAACGAATTTTTTTGCATCTTCTCTTTCAACATCAAGATTCATAATCCCGTCAATTGCGGTATACGCTGTTTTTGTTTGTTGAAAGTTTGAGATAAGTGATGCTACTTGAGCGAGGGGAGCAAGCATTCTTGAACCAAGCATAACAACTGCAATAAGTCCACCCATACTAAGTTCTTTAGCACCTATGGCATATACACCACCAATAATCATACCAACTGTATTTATTTGAACAACAAAATTTACAAAAGTAGATATAGAGTTAGATAAGTTTTTAGATCTAATCCCTTTTTGTGCAACGCTTCCTGTAGCTTCTTCCCATTTCCACTGAGATTGACCACTAATACCAAGTGCTTTTATCGTCTCTAGTGCAGTTAAAGATTCGATAAGTACAGCATTTTTTCTTGCACTTGCTTCATAAGTACTTTCAATACTTTCTTGCATAGGTTTTCTAATTATTAAACTATAAGTTACAATAATGAATGCACTCATCACGGGAATAGCAACTATCCATCCACCTAAAAGGTAAATGATTAAGAGGAATATAACTGTAAATGGTAAATCTATCATAGTTGCAACTGAAGAAGCAGTAAAAAAACCTCGTATAGAATCAAAGTCTTTTATGTTACTTGCAAATGAACCAACCGAAGATGGTCTAGCAGACATCTTAAGATTCATAACTTGTTCAAAAATGATTGAAGACATAATAATATCACTTTTTTTAGCAGCATTTTCTAAAAAGTAAGACCTTAAAAATTTTAGAACCATATCAAACATATAAAGTACTATTATACCCGTGGCAAATACCCACATAGTATCAATCGCATTATTTGGCACAACTCTATCGTAAATATTTAGTGTAAAAATAGGTGTAGCCATCACAAAGAGATTGATCAGAAATGATGCGATTATTACATCTGTATATATTTTTTTAGAGTATGCTATCGTTCCCCAAAACCAATGATTCTCTTCATGTTTTAAGATTCTTTTATGCGCATCTTTGAAATGTTGTTCCGGTTTAAGTAAAAAAGCAAAGTTTATATATTCTTCTGCTAAATCAACTGTTTTAACCCAGTTTTCTCCATCTTCAATATCGGGTATTATAATTTTAGTGTATTCTCTGTCTGGGCTTATTTCAGTAGCTATACAGGCTTTTTCTTTGCCTTCTTCATCACCTTTTAAAATAAGTATCATAGGTAGCAGGAGAGGGGATATATCTGTAAGTGAGTAGTTCACTAACTTAGAGCTAAATCCAGCTCGTTTTGCGGCTCTAGAAAATGCTGATTTAGAAGCAGTTTGACTAAGAGAAAAAAGTTGTGGTGTTAATCTTCCTGGTTCTACAGGAAGATCAGCAACAAGGGCATCAGCTGAAAAAGGTCTATTGTAGAGTTTAGTAAAAATTACCAAACATTCTAAAATAGGGTCAGTATGATGCTTATTTAACTGCAACATTCATCGCTTCAAGCATTTTACCTGAGTGTGTTAACATTTGGTAATACGCAACAAGTTGGTCATATTCTGCTGTAACTTTACGGTTTTTAGCAGCATTATGCTCTAGCTCAATATTAAGTAAATCTACGATACTTCTTCTACCTAAGTCATTTTCTTCTTGGTAGTCAGCAACTGTTTGTGCACTTGCTTCAATATTTCTTTCAATATGAACGAGTTGCATTTCAGTAGATTTAAAAGTTTGCCATGCAATTGTAGTAGATGCAGTGATAAATCTTTTTGTATCAACAAGATTACTATTTTGTTGAAGTAGTCTATGTCTGTTAGCTTCTCTTGTTGAATCATCAGCTAAACCATTGAAAATGTTATAACTTAATATAAGTAATACATTATATCCATCATCTTCAACAAAAGGATCAGCTTGATCGGTACCTTTAGTGAAACCATTAAGGTTTTTATTCCAATAACTTTCTGCTTTGATATCCGCTTTTGGATAAAAAGCTGCATCTGAACGCTTTAAAGCAGCTTCAGCATATGTAACATCAGCCTGTGATACATGTATAGTAGGATTGTTTTGTATAGCAGTAGTAATCAACTCTTCTAATGTTCCTGCAGGTAATGAACCTACAGATGGTTTAACTAAATCATCAGCTTTTACAGCTACATCTACGATTCTTTCAAATGATGTAAGTGAATTTTGATAGTTTTGGTCTGCAAGAAAAAATACACTTTGTGCATTTTCATAACGAGATAAAGTTTGTTTATAGTCAGAACTTCTTCCAACACCAGCTTCAGCTTTTTCTTTGATTTGATCAAGATATTTTTTATGAACATCTACATTTGTTTGTGCAATGTCAAGTAATTCTTTACTTCTAAGAATATCAAGGTATGAAGTAGCAGTTTCAAGTGCAATAGAATTAGCACTATCTTCAACACCAACAGATGCTGATAAAATTAAAGATTCTTGTTGTCTAATTCTATATGTTGT
>JAFLJZ010000110.1 GCA_022712775.1 Sulfurimonas sp. | reverse complement strand
GATGGTATGAGTTAATATTTGAAGAAAAGTCTAAAATTTCATTTGCATTACAGCCTAGTTTTTTTGCATATTTATAAATATTTGCACCATGTTTCATGCGAGTAATTCTTTAGCACGAAGCGTGTTTTTATATTTGTATATTCTCTTGAGTGCATAAAAATGTGAAGCAATTCTCATCTTCTCTTTGAGTACTTTTTTACTTAATTTTTTTGGTGCATGTTGGTTGTAAGATTTTAAAAATATGTTGATAAAATATTCACTGTGAAGCGATGCATCAAAACCAATAAGAGCAACTCCTGCATCAAAAGAAAGTGTTCCGCATGAACTATCTATAAAATCAATAACACCGATTTTATGACTATTAAAAATGGTGTTGTCCTTAAAAATATCTCCATGAATTAATGCGTTATTCTCATGTGTAAAATGCTTTAGAAATTCAAGTTTTTTGTAGTAAGAAAAATAGTGTTTTTTGGTAAATTTTAGTGCATTTATAACTTCTGTTTCTATTAAAGTATTCGAATCACAAATGTGTGTAGACGTAGCACAATGTAATTTTGCAAGGAACCTTCCTAGAGCTTGAATATGATAACTTTTAACACTATTGGGTTGTTTACCTTGAAGTTTTGTATAAAGGTACCAGTCTTCATTCTTAGCAATTAACATAGGGACATTAAGTCCTTTACTATTTAGTTCTTTAAGAAGTTTGGTATCAAGAGCAATTTTTCGTGGAATATCTCTTTCATATTTTTTTAAAATATAGCTTTTCTCTTGTGTGTGAACAATATATGTTGTGTCAATGATTCCAGATTCCGTTGGTGTTAAAGCAATGAATTTATAACTTGGAAAGAGATTCTTTAATTCTCTAAGAGAAATAGCAGTTACAACACCCATTTTATAAAGAGCACTCTTTCATAGCAGTTTTCCAGTCAAGATCGAAGTGTTTTTCAACATAGCTACGATGGTGAGGAACGCCACATTTTGAGCAGTCCTGATGTATTTTATCTCCATATATACCTTGGCACCCATCTTTTGATTCTATGTTACAGACACTAAATTGTGTTTTAGAATCTATTTTTTTGATTCCAGAATCATTAAAACGAAAGTTAGGGCAGGCACAGAGATAGCAGTTGAGTGATTCCATATCATGACATTTTTTATTATCTTTATACAAAGGACAAAAGTCAGGTTCATTTTTGACCATACTATCAAAATCAAAATACGTGATTATTTGCTCTTTTGTATACTTTTTTGCCTGTAGTTTTGTAACTATTATCTTATGTTTAGCCGCATGTTTAGAAAACCAATCACTATATCCCATCTTTTAACCTTTGCTTACGAAGTGTAAATGAGTTTTTCATGAACTTCATTCTCAACAATCTCAACGTATCGCATAGGGTACATATCTAAGTCTAGTGGGCGTATAAAGCCCCTTGTTACGATTGCTTTTGTATTGTTAATCTCACTTACAGAATCAATATGTTTATGTCCTGAAAGCGTTAAAATAAGGTTTGGATAAGAAAAAAGTTTCTTTTGCACTTCTTCTGTATTACCTAGTACATATTTGTGAATATCTTCTTCTTTTGTACCCTTCCAATAGTTTGTATAAGGATGGTGGTTGAGGATAATAGTTGGTTTAGATTTACGTAAAGCACGCGTGGCAAATTCAAGCGTTTTTTCTGTATACAGTCCATTGTTTTGGTTTTCTATACAGCTGTCAAGCCCTAAAACAAGGTATCCTTTATGTTGTAAAAGCCAATTTTTTCCTTCAACATGAATGGCATCAGTTTCTAAAAATATTTTTGTAAACTCATCAATATTCATCTTTTCTTTTTTTGTAGAAGCTTCTTTATTCCCACGAACAAGATACGATGGACAGTGAAGTTTATCTATAATCTCTTTAAATTTTAGAGCATCCTTATTGTTTTTTACATTGTTGTTAAAGTTGTCCCCACCAAAGAGTACGTAGTCAATGTTTGTGTATTTTTCATTTATAAAAGTAACCATTAATTCCATAGCTTCGATACTATTTTCATCAGATAAATCCATATGTGAATCAGTTATGTGAATAAATCTTAAGTTATCTTCTTTAGAGTTAGCAGATGCAATTATGGGTAATGTACTTAGTGCTATAGCATTCTTTATAAAATTTCTTCGTGATATCTTTGGCACAATTTCCTCTTTGTTTAAATGTAACACATTTATTTATTATTTTTATAACGAATTATTGCATAAGTTAGTTATAATCCAATTAAGAAAACTATATATTAAAAGGAATTAAACATGCATATAGAACCAGCAATGGTAGACGCAGCGAAGATAGGTCTTTCGTACGCGACAGCATCAGCAGCACTCTTAGTAACTGCGAAAGTATCATATGATAGCATTAAAGAAAGTAATATCGCATCTTTTTTAGTAAAAGCATTTGCTTCAACACTTGCAGTACTTACATTTTTTCAAGTATTTCCACATTTTCCTGTTGGAGTATCAGAAGTTCACCTAATTATGGGCTCAACGCTTTTCTTACTTTTTGGTCTTGCTCCTGCAAGTATAGGTTTAGCACTTGGACTTTTAGCCCAAGGAATATTTTTCGCACCATTTGATTTACCACAGTTTGGAATGAATGTAACTTCTTTACTTGTTCCACTTATGGGAATCGCGTATTTAGCTTCAAAGGTTATTCCTAAAGATGTGGCATATACAGAATTAAAATACACAGACGTACTTAAACTTTCAACTGCCTACCAAGCTGGAATCGTAACATGGGTTGCTTTTTGGGCTTTTTATGGTCAAGGATTTGGGGCGGAAAATGTAGCTTCAGTGCTTAGTTTTGGAGCTGCTTATATGCTTGTTATCTTAATCGAACCTCTGGCAGACTTAGCTGTTTTAGCACTTGCTAAAGCATCAAAAGACACATTTTCTAAAACTACCTTAGTAAATAAACGTCTTTTCAATCAAGCATAAAACTAGAGGCTTAATCAAGCCCTAGTTTTTTTATTTCTACTTCTATATTATCTCTAAATATCTTTCTTACATTCTCTTGACCAAGCAGGTTGAACTTCGGTGTATCATCAAGTGATGGAGTAATACTACAATTACAATACTCGTTAATTTCTTCACTGATTTCTATCATGTCTTTAAAATAATGATTTCCACTAACAAGCAACATAGGAACAACTTGTACTTTTAGCTTAGGGTTTTGCTTGATTCTAAGAAGTATTTCTCTTCTTATCGCATCTTTTACAGCATAAAAAGGAAATTCACCCTCAAGTGAACAGGTAAGGTTATTTGTGTTTATCATCTTCAAGAAATTTGCGGTATACGATACTGATTCTAGTCCCAAGAGATTAAGTACAGGCACTCCATGAATCACATACAGGTTAATAATCTCTTCAGTCTCTCTACGAATCGTTTCATCAAGATTTTTGAGGTAAAGTGAAGTTTCTTTTGTTTTTTGTAGAAGAGGATTTGTATAACGAATATTTGCAAGTGAGAATTTTTTAAATCCTTTGACCATACGAATAAGAACTTCATGCTCATCTGTTGGAAAAATGTTTACAGAAACAACTATATAGCGTTTATATCCCTCCATATCTACATCAGCCATTACCTGAGGAAGATTTTTGTAAATTTTTCCCTCTTTTGCTAACTCTTTAATAACCATCTTTGAAGAAAAAGCAGTAAAAATAGGAGTACCTTCAAACTCCTTTTTAATGTACTCCTCAAACCTAAAATACTTGTCTTGCTCAATAACTGAACCAAAACATGAAAGAATTATTGCCGTGCCTTTGTTATAATGTCTGTATCGTTTCATAAAGTTCCATTCATATTAAAATTTTATAGATTATAGAGAAAAAACTTGAAAAAAGCATTAGTCATATCAGCCATAGCATCTAATCAAGGTAAAACTTTGCTAACTATGGCACTTTTACATCATTTCAAATCAAGTGTTCGCCCTTACAAAATAGGACCTGATTTTATAGACCCTCAGTTTCATGAGAAGGTTGCAGGTATTCCCTCTGTTAACCTTGATGCTTACATGATGAATAAAGCCCAAGTAAACTGGATTTTCAACAGGTACCTCGATAAAGATGTAGCTATTTGCGAAGGTGTAATGGGCTTTTATGATGGCATGGATAAAGGTTCATCTGCTTATGATGTGGCTAAAATTCTAGATATTGCTACACTCTTACTTTTAGATGCAAGTGGAAGCTACATCACAATAGCCGCGATTTTAAAAGGGATGTTGGAATTTCGTGATGACAACACTATCAAAACAGTTGTATTAAATAAAATATCTTCAAAAATGCACTTTGATTTAGTAAAAAAACATATAGAAATTGAATGTAAAGGTATTGTAGTTGTTGGTTGGATTGAAAAAAACTTACCCTCAATCGCTTCACGTCACTTAGGTTTGGATTTAGAAGAGTTAATAAATAAAGAGTTAGCGAGTATTGCCCAAGATGTTTTAAAAAATATTGATATGCCTGTGCTAGAAAGTGTTATGGGCATAGAACTTTTAGAATCACAGGTGTACCCATTTAAAGAGATAATAGAAAAAGATGAAAAATGTGTGCTTGTAAAAGATAAGAATTTCTCTTTCATATATCACGATAACATAGAATATTTAAAAGAGAAATATTCTGAATTAGTGTTAGTTGATTCCACAAAAGATGAGTCGATTCCAGATGACGCTGATATAGTCATAATAGGTGGTGGTTATGTTGAAACAGATGAAAGTTATGCACGCATAAAAGATTCTAACACTTTTAAAACATCACTTATAGCACATGCTAACAACAACAAACACATTTACGCTGAGTGTGCAGGTTTAATTTATTTAGGTAAAAGAATAGATGATAAAGAGATGAGTGGAGTTTTAGACATAGAATTTGAATTAGGTGAAAAACGAGAACGACTAGGTTACTACAAGGGACTTGATAGCCAAAGTGGTGCGATTACCTTAGGACATGCTTTTCATTATTCTTTTGTTACTTCTGCTCCAAAAGCTGATGGAGGTTTGTATAAAATTTCACAAAAAAATATGAAAGATGGCACTTGGAAAAAAGGTAAAATTACAGGAACTTATCTTCATAGTATGTGGAGATGTTAAGAATCACAACTCCCAGGTTTCGCTGTTTGCCACATTCCAGTAGGTGCACAACACGCTGAGCCATCATCTTTAGTAGCATCGCCAAATACTTCTATATCTTCACTAGAATGGTAGTTTTCCCAAACAATACCTGTTGGGTCTTTTAGCCAGTATTTGTTTGAAGCTTTATAACAACAGGTTGTATTGTTATCTACAATACCTTTAATACCTTTGTTCTCAAAATATTTTTGTGCTTCTAAAAGGTCTTCGTCTGAGTCGTATTGAACACCGAGATGATTCATTCCTTTGTCTGAACCTCTTGTCGAAATGGCAAAGTTAAGTGACATATCCTCAACTATCCATTGTGCATAATCATCTTTAAGTTTTGTCGCATCCATTCTAAATTGAGCATTGTAAAATGCTACACTTTCTTGTATGTTATCAACTGAGATATGAACATGGAGTTTTCTTTTCATTTTTTTATCCTTTATTTAAGAGTACTTATAACTCAGAATATATCAAGGCTTTTAATTGTTCATATCCAAACTCTTGAAGTGGTTTCCCGTTGACAAAATAAGAAGGTGTTTTATTTGCACCTAACACTTTTGCATCTGCTAAGTCTTGTGCGATAAGCTTGTTCATAGCAGGGTCTTTAATATCTTTGACGAGCTTATCCATATCTAACCCCATTCTATGCATAAACTTCCATAAAACTTCTGGTTTTACCTTATGATGCTGTGTCCAGTACCCTTGTGTTTTAAACATCATAGTAAGTGTTTCATCAAATTTACCCTGCTTTCTAGCAGCTTCAAGCATTTTAATGCTATCTGAGGAGCCATGATGAAATGGAGCATAACGAAGTGTAAATCTTATCTTGCCTTCATTCTCTTTCATGATTTCTTTGACAAGAGGATGAAATTGTGCACATGTTTCACATGCTGGGTCAAAAAATTCAACCAAATGCACTTTTGCATCTTTAGGTCCTATACTCCAAGAATGAGGTCTCTCAAAAAGTTCGGCTCTCTCTTTAGACATAGATGAAATTTTGTTTGA
>JAFLJZ010000109.1 GCA_022712775.1 Sulfurimonas sp. | reverse complement strand
AAAGAGAGGATATGTATAACTGAGTTCTGTCGCACTTTTGCCATTAAAATTATTTCTCAAAAGCAACTGTGCGATATGTTTTTTATAAGGAAGTATAAACTTCACATGTCCATGTCCCATATAATCAATAAGTGCAGGATTATAATCTGTAGCATCACTAAGTCGCTTCCAAATTTTCAGCTCTGTAAAAAGCGACTTATATTGAAAAAAAACTGTTGCGTTTAGGGAGTTCCAAGAGCGTTCTTCTACTCCACCTCTTCCATTTGATTCATGTGCTAAAGAGAATTGAAAAGCTTTTATATATTGGCTTTCATATATTTTAGAACTTGGAATAGTAACAAAAAACTCTGGATTATAATTTGTTTCTCGAAAGTATGCAGAGCTTGAGTATAACTGCCAAAAAGATAGCTGTGTATATGCTAATGTGTATATTTCATCTAACCCAAGTAAGTTAGGCGCGAAATCATATTTTATACTTAGTTGAAATTCTGTTTCCGTACTCTGTGCATTATGTCCATTAGTTGGAGCGTACACTCCACTATCTCTATGACTTATAGGTAAAAAATAATTTGCATGATGTGCTTTGATATTATAAAGTGATTGCGTATATCTTCGTATCGTTTCATCTGTCTCTTTATCTTGTGACTTATCTAAAGATTTGTAGAGTGATTGCTTCTTTTTATCTACTTCACGTGTAAAATTATCTTTACTTTGATTGTAATAACCTTTTGAAGAAAATTTATACCACTTAATCGCTTCTTTGTCATCTATCTCACAACCTTCACCATTCTCATACATTGTTGCAAGAATATGTGCAGCTTCTAAATCACCATTATCTGCTAAAATTTTAAAAGATTCAAAAGCACTATTATAATCCTGTGCCTTATATTTTATATATACACCTTCAAACTCTTTTGAAGCACTAAGACCAGCGAAAAAGAATACTAGTGCAATAAAAATTTTCATCTATTTTTGAACACCATCCAAAACTGGTACAAAATCACACTCTTCAAGTTCTTCTTCTTGAATTCTCCCACCACTCTTTTTAAATCGAGTAATCATTTGCTTCGTGCCTTTTTGCATTGGAGCTACTAAAATTCCACCTTCACTTAACTGCTCAAAAAGTTTTACTGGTATACTTTTAGCTGTAGCTGAAAAAAGAATTCTATCATATGGAGCATACTTTATCCAACCATTTTGACCATCATCAGTTCTTGTGTGAATGTTATGAATGTTAAGATTTTTAAAACGGGACTTTGCTTGTAACATTAAAGATTCTATTCGCTCTATGGTAAAAACACCACGAAATAAATGCGAAAGGACTGCCGCTTGATAGCCACTTCCACAACCAACCTCTAAAACTCTATCAGCACCTTTGGGCTGTAAGTATTCACTCATTTTAGCAACTGTAAGCGGCGATGATATCCATTGTGCAGCACCCATTGGTAGGGCATCGAGTTTATAGGCACTATGTCTAAAGCCACTAGGAACAAACAATTCTCTATTTGTTTTAGCTATCGCATCTTTAACCTCTTGGCTCAGTGAAAATCGTTGATTACATTCTTGGGCTAAGCGTGCTGTTTTTGTTGCTGTAATTCTATCCAATATTTATATCCATATAGCGCCGCATTACGGCTATCTCTTTTTGATTATATTTCACTTCTAAGCAAGGTTTATTCCCATTATACTGGGCTTGTCCTTGTGGATTTATAATAGCACTTTTCTTCGAACATTCTTCATTCTTAGAATCACTAGCAACTACATAACATTGATTCATTATTGCTAATGTTTTTGTAAATGCTTTAAAATGCTCACTGCGTGCAACTCCCCACCACGAAGGAGTTGCGATTACATCAGCACCCTCACATTTTTCCCACATATCTTTAAAACGTAGTTCAAAACAAATCAATACAGCTATTTTAATTCCATCTACTTCTACGATTCTAAAATCTTCATCTGTCGCTTGCTTAAAGTATTTCTCTTCTCCGCCAAATGTGAATAACCTTGCTTTTGCTCTTTCATATACAACTTCACCATTGTGAATAACTTTTGCAACATTAAAAACTTCATTATTGATT
The DNA here is from genome assembly GCA_022712775.1 of Sulfurimonas sp. The sequence continues at coordinate 2,410 of JAFLJZ010000109.1, read as the reverse complement.
TTCTGTATCATTGTTAAGATGATAATTTTTTCATATGAAACTTTTTTAATTGCTTCAAGTGCTTCATCATAAAAAGAGATAGCTTCATTAAAATTATCATAATCAAAGCCACTTAAGCAAACTTCCGGAGCGACAATTAAAGAGTTTTTTTGTGTTTGTTTTACAAGGTTTAAAAGTGTTTGTAAGTTAGTGTTATAGTTTGAACCTGTTTCAAAAAGAAGTGAAACAAGCGTATAATCTTTCATAAAATTATTTAATATTTCTTAGTGCGTTTAAAATATCATTATAATCTGGCTCTTCTGCCAACTCTTTTACAACCTGCACGTAAGCGATCTTACCTTTTGTATCGACGATATAAACAACCCTTCCAAAAAAACCTTCTAAAAATGCTGGTGCTGAAATTGTTGTACCATAACGAAGCGCATTATTTGCATCTTTGTAATCTGATACTGTTTTAATGTTTGTTATTTTGTTATTTTTACAAAATTTGTGTTGTGCAAATGGTAAATCTTTTGAGACTACAAACAACTCAACATCTCCCATTTGACTTATATTGTCATTAAATGCTAGTGTTTGAAGTTCACAAGTACCTGTATCTAAAGATGGAACAAAGGCAATTACTTGAACTTTATTTTTTCTTCCACCAATACTAATATCTTGGAAGTTAATAGTTGTAGCATTAAAAACTGGTGCATTATCTCCAATTTTTAGACCATTGCTATTTAAGGTAACTTCAACACTGTTAAAGTAAATTGTTGTTCCAAATGTTAGTGAAACTAAAGTTGTTAGTAGTAAAGCTATTTTTTTCATATTTTAATCCTTAAAAATCGTCGTCAAAAGATAAACTACCTTTGGAGTAGTTCGTTACTGTCGCTTCAAAAAAGTTTGTTTTTTGATCATTAAATTTTGCAAAATCATCTACCCATTTGATAGGGTTAGATACATTGTATAACTTATCAAAACCAACAGCTGTTAATCTCTCATCTGCAAGATATTTAATATACTGTTCCACTATATCATCTGTTAGACCTAAAATCTGACCTTGGGTAATGTATTGTCCCCACTTAGTTTCTAAGTCTACTGCTTTTTTAAACATCTCTATAACTTCTGCTTTTAATTTTTCACTAAAAAGGTCTGGTCTTTCTTTTCTAAGTGTATTAATTAGATTTTGGAAAAGAACAAGGTGCGTGACTTCATCTCTTTGAATAAAGCGAATCATCTGTGCTGAACCTAACATTTTCCCTGAACGTGCAAGTGTATAAATATACGCAAAACCACTGTAAAAATAAATTCCTTCTAGAATCTGATTTGCGAAACAAGCTTTTATGAAATTATATTCCGAGGGATCATCTACTAAATCTTGATAAACAGCAGCGATAGCATCATTTTTATTTTTCAGCATCATATCTCTACGCCATAACTCGTAAATTTCTTCTGAATTTGTAGAGATAGAATCAACCATAACTGCGTATGATTGCGAGTGAAGAGCTTCTTCATAGGACTGACGAACGAGAATCAGATTAATTTCTGGGGCTGTAATGTAGGGATTAATATTATCAATAATATTATTTGTTTGTAGAGAATCCATAAAAATCAGTTGTGAAAGTGCTTTATCGTACGCTGTTTTTTCAGCCTCTGTAAGGTTTTTATAGTCATTCACATCGCGTGTCATATCTACTTCTTTTGGAAACCATGTGTTATTTAACATCACTTCCCAAAGATTATATGCCCATTGATATTTAATATTATTTAACTCAAAAATACCTGTTGGATTACCACCAAAAATCTTTCTCTCGTTTACACTTTCTGTTGATTCTGGGTTGTATATTTTTTTTCTCTTCACTTAGTGGCTCCACATAATTTAATTACTATGATTATATCCATCTATATATAAAATTTTGATAAGATAAAATAAGTAAGAGGGAGAATACAATTGTCTAAAAAATTCAAACCTGCGTTTCTTATGAAGAACAGACATATTCAAACACTTTATTCAACTTTTTTTAGAAAAACGCCGCAGCCAAAATGTGAAATAGAGCGCTTTATTTTAGAAGATGGTGACTTTGTAGAGGCTTATTGGCATACGACTAAGACAAATGCAAACACTCCTCTTGTAATCCTCTTTCATGGTCTTAGTGGTTCATATAGTTCACCCTATATTCGTGGAATGATGACAGAACTTTCCAAAGCTGGTTTTAATTCTGTTTTAATGCACTTTAGAGGATGCTCTGGAATCATAAATGAACACCCTCGTTCTTACCATAGTGGCGAAACTGGAGATGCACTTTTTTTTATCAACGCTATTGAAAAAAGGTTTCCAAATACTCCTCTTTTTGCTATAGGTTATTCACTTGGAGGCAATATGCTTTTAAAACTTCTTGGTGAATTAGGTAAAAAATCTCCATTTAAA
>JAFLJZ010000290.1 GCA_022712775.1 Sulfurimonas sp. | reverse complement strand
CAATCGATTGTATTTGTGTGACAGTTGCTAGTAGTGTATTCATGGGATTGTGTATCCAAATTTTTCAAATATACTCGCTGCTTTTTCACTGAAAATAAATTTATAAAAGAGCGTAACTTCAGAGTTGTTTTTTCCTGATTCTAAAACTACGATTCCTTGTTTTATAGGAGTATATAGCTTTGGATTTATTTCTTTCCAGTGTATCCCTTGTTTAAACTTTTGCATATGAGGGCTATAAAGTGAAGAGGTAGCTATGATTCCAACATCTGTAGCTGTAACTGTAAAGGAAACTGTTTGTGAAATTGATTCACCATAGATAAACTTTTGCTTAATATCTTCATATATGTTTGCATTTTTCAAAGCCTCTACTGTAGCCTTACCATAAGGGGCGGTTTTAGGATTTGCTATAGCTATTTTTTTGATATTTTTATCTTTTAAAAATTCTAAAGCTCGTGAAAAATCTATGGGTGTATTGCTTAAAAGTGCTAAAGATCCTTTTGCATATACTAAAGGTTTTGTAATTGCAATTTTATCTTTATAAAGGGTCTCTGGGTAGAGCATATCTGCTGAGAAAAAAACTTGATAGGGTGCTCCATGTATAATCTGTGCTGTGAGTTTTCCACTACTCCCTAAGGTGATATTGATTTTTGTATCTGGGTGTAAAATATTAAACTCTTGAACTATATCTTTTATGGCGTAACTTACATTTGCTGCTACGGCTATGTTGATGGTGTTTGCAAATAAAGAAGTATAAAGAAATAAACTACTAAGTATTAATCTTCGTAACATCTGATTCCTTTTTAAAATAAATAGTTCAATTCAAAACGACCATCTAGATTGTCGAATTGACTGTCTTCATCATGAATATACTGGGTATATCCCAAACGAAGTCTCCATTGAAGGTTTTGTAGGCTGGGTACATTTTGTATAAAACCAACATAATAATAAAGTTCATCTAAGATATGTGCACCAGTTTTTTCTTCATCTCCATCAGTATAAAGTACAGAGGCTTGAATAAACGTATTTTTATAAATACCTAACTTGTTTGCATTTCTTACAACTTCTAAGCGGTAACTAGAAGTATTTGCTCTCCAGTTATAGCGTGCCATTGAACGGGTATATCCTGCTGTTGGAAACCCTCTCCACGGAGTGATTAAATCAGCTTCATCAAAGATATTTGAATACCCAAGGTTGATTTTATAATTATCTACCTCTGTTACAACTCTTGCTGCTATCATTTGTGAATTTAGTGAATTTGGATTTTTGTAGCCTGTGGAATCATCTGTATATGAAGACCCACCAACACCACCGGCACCATTATCAAATTGTTTAAGATAACGAAAGCCTGGAGTAAGAGAAAAGTTATCGGAAACTTTAAAAGTATAGTTTAATTCTCCCATAACTTGTGAAATAAGTTCTGGTACTATATAAAAAGCACTCGATATTTCTAAGTTCTCAATCGATGTATTTTCTATGTCACCTACTATAAGTGGTGCATTAGTTGGTTTCCCTGCTGCTTTTAATGTTGTGTATGTTAAACCTCTATGCATTGCAGAATCGTCATTTTCACTCCATTGGGGCTGATTAGAAGATGAAGATGCACAATCTCCGTACATAAGAACAGAGTGTGATGAATCATGGTCACGAAGTTTTTGTTCGTAAAGGTAAGCAAGTGTTAGGGATGTGTCAGGCATTACATCAGTAATGACAGACACACCATCAAAGGTATTTGGAATCATCTTTGTGTCATTAGATCTTGTATAAAAAGTTTCTATGAGTTGACGACCTAGTATAAGCTCTGTATCTCTTAACCCACTATAACGTAGAGAAGCTTCTCCTAAAACTGCGAGTGACTTTCCTTCACCATTAACATAGTTAAAACGACTTAATATATCTTTTCCTGGTTTAAAGGCATCTATTTGAGAGTTGGAATCTTCAAAAAATGCTTGAGAATAGTAGAGCGAAGTAGTAAAATTAAAGTTTTGGTATCTTGCACTTTTAAAAATAAGTGAAGCACCTAATCCACTAATTAAATGTGTTTCTTTTGAACTGTCTTCATTATTCCAGTTAAAGTAAAAAGTATTTGAGCGAATTCTTCCATAAAGTTTTCCTTCGCTAAACATTTCAGTAAAGTTGTTTATATTTTTTGGTAGTTGCGTATAAACTGATTTCCCATTTGCGAGTAGTGCACGCTTTGGTGTTGTCTCATTTGCATGAAGAGTGGAGATAAGTAATACTATTACACTTAATTGTAGTGCAATTTTTTTGATGGGCATCGTCTTCCTTAGAGTGTAAAAGTCATAAATACTTTCGATATGTTTGAAATGATACAACGTTTTGGATAAAGAATCCTTAAAAATAATTTTACCTTTCATTATAGACCTAAAATTATATGTTGTGTTTTGATACAAGCATATGCTGTAGTACCGATTTGTAAGCTTTGACTTTCTGCAAAAGGTATAACACCGGTCAGTAGTTCTTCCCCATTGAGTGTGAATGTTATTTCTGTAGTGTCATCAAGGGATTCTATACTTTTAATTTGTCCTTTGAGAATATTAATATCTGAGCTATTATGTGGTGGAGTATTACAAATGACTACATCACTTGATTTGATAATAGCGTAGGCATTACACCCATGAATCAGTCCCATATTGTGGATAGATTTCATAGTTATATCAGCAAAAAATATTTCTCCACCTCCCAGTTGGAGTTGGACTAAACCATTGATACCCTTTTCTTGTATAGAAAGTAGAGTACATGAAAATTGATTACGAGCACTTGTAGTTAAAAATGTACGGCTTAGAATCCTAGCCAAACGTTCAGGGTCATCACCAGCTTCCCCAAACCGTTCTATAAATTGACGATGTAGCTTTTGAAAACTTTTATACGTGGCA
>JAFLJZ010000108.1 GCA_022712775.1 Sulfurimonas sp. | reverse complement strand
ATACTGTAAAAAGACTTTTCCCTGGAATTATCAGAATTGCGTATGATATGTTCAAGGATGAAAAAGAACTTGCAGATTATATGAGTGAAAAAATTTGTAATATCTGTGATTCTAACAGACTAAAAAGAGAATCTTTAGCTGTTAGGGTAGCCCAAAAAGGTATAGCAGAACTTTTAGAGATGCCAATAGCTCAAACATATGAGTGGTTCGCGGATACAAAAAACTTTGAGTATTTTGATGAACAAAACACACAAATTGCAAAACCTATCTTAAATGAGATTCGAGAACGATTGTATTTTCTTTTTGATGTTGGACTTGGATATATAACATTAGGTCGCGATGCAAGAACAATTTCTGGTGGTGAAGCACAAAGAATTAGAATAGCTTCACAAATTGGTTCAGGACTAACAGGTGTAATGTATGTTTTAGATGAACCAAGTATTGGTCTTCATGAGAGAGATACAAAAAAACTGATCCGAACCCTTAGAAACTTACAAGAAAAAGGTAATACTGTTATAGTTGTTGAACACGATAAAGAAACTATAGAAGCTGCAGATTTTATTGTAGATATTGGAAGTGGAGCTGGAAAATTTGGTGGAGAAGTTGTTTTTTCTGGTACGCTTGATAAGTTAAAGAAGGCTAAAACCCTCACAGCTGACTATCTTTATGGAAGAAAACAGATAGAGTACTTTTATAGAAGAAAACAAGATAAATATATAGAAATAAAAAATGTTACATTAAATAATATCAAAAATTTAAATGCTAAGATTCCACTTAATAACTTTGTTTGTATAACAGGTGTGAGTGGAAGTGGAAAAAGTTCGCTTATGCTACAAACGCTTTTACCAACTGCAAGAGAGTTGTTAAATCATGCAAGAAAAGTAAAAAAAGTCAAAGGTGTTGAGATAACAGGACTTGAACATGTAGATAAGGTTATCTATCTTGACCAAAGTCCAATTGGTAGAACTCCTCGCTCAAATCCTGCCACATATACTGGGGTAATGGATGAGATAAGAAATTTATTTTCTCAAACCAAAGAAGCTCAGATTCGAGGATACACAACTTCAAGATTTAGCTTTAATGTTAAAGGTGGTCGATGCGAGAAGTGTCAAGGTGAGGGTGAGATAAAAATTGAGATGCACTTTCTTCCAGATATTATGGTGAACTGTGATACTTGTAATGGATCGAGATACAACCAGCAAACCTTAGAAGTATTTTATAAGGGCAAAACGATTGCTGATGTACTGGCAATGAGTGTGGATGAAGCTTATGAGTTTTTTGCACCGATTCCTAAGATTAACTTGAAAATGAAAACTATTGTAGACGTTGGACTTGGATACATTTCACTTGGACAAAATGCTGTAACACTTTCAGGTGGTGAAGCACAAAGAATTAAATTAAGTAAAGAGTTAAGCCGTAAAGATACAGGTAAAACACTTTATATTTTAGATGAACCAACTACTGGGCTTCACTTCGCAGATGTTGATAGGCTTACAAATGTTCTGCACAAGTTTGTAGAATTAGGAAACTCTATGCTTATTATAGAACATAATCTTGACATGATTAAAAATGCTGATTGGGTTATAGATATGGGTCCAGAAGGTGGTTCTGGTGGTGGTTTAATCATTGCTGAGGGGACACCTGAAGATTTAGCTGCAACATATGAGAAAACAGGTTCTTTCACAGGTGAGTATTTAAAACAAGAATTGGCTTTACATAAAAACTAAGCTTGAATTAGCTTAGTTTTTGAATGCTTGGAGGGTTTGTTCTAAAGGCATTTTTAAAGGCATTGATTCGTCTTTCTTTAATTTTCCCTAGTGCTAATGGTGATAAAAAGTAAGCAAAATCTATACACTCATCTGGATCGTAGTTATTGTCATGTGTAAAGTATATTTCTTTGCCAAGTTTCAGTGCTTGGGTAGATATACTTCTAGCATACTTGATAATCTCTTTATGATGTCTATCGTATTTATGTCCACTTCCAAAGTATACAAATTTTCCATTTAAACTCATAGTTAAATAGTCTTGATAGTTTAGTTGTTTATCGTAACGTGTTAGTTGACCTGAATTATATCTATCTAAATCAGCATCAAGTTCCTCAAGTATTGGAGTTGGTTCTATATTCGCTTGATTAAGATTAAAAAGGTATTTAATTTCTATAAGTTTACCTCTGTATCCTTCACGAATAGATTTTGAGAAAAGATTGATAGTATCATTAAAATTTAATTCTAAAAACTCATCACCAAATTCAAATCCTTGTTCTTCAAGAGGTGAGTTGTTGTTGTACCCTAGTGGACTAAGTGTTGGGTTATATAAAAAAATAGTTCCCGCAACATTTTTACTCTTTTTCTTTAGTAAAAGTTTAAGTTCTTTGATAGATATTTTTACATCTTCTCTAGATACATCTTTTTCGTTGATATAAATATAGTGTTTAGTTAGATACTCGTGGTCGAAGTTTGTTGAAA
>JAFLJZ010000107.1 GCA_022712775.1 Sulfurimonas sp. | reverse complement strand
ATTCCTTTTTTTATTCGATTGTAAATAACTGAGCTTACTATTGGCATCTCTTCTTTAGAGGCTGATTCTTTTTGTATAACTGATGCGATTGCTACATATCGAAACCATTTTTTTTCATCAAAATTACCAAAAAATTTCATTGATAAGGATTTCATTTGCTTTAAAGATGTTTTTAAAAGTAACTTTATTAATTCTTCTTCTGTGATTCCTATTGGAATCTTATATGTATTAGGGACAAACGCACCTTCTTGCTGTATAGCATTAGAATCATAAGCATCTTGTAGTTTTTTTCTATCTAAATTTAAACGAGAGGACAATTGATCAAAAAAGATATATGTTGTTTCCCCAGGTATCAAAGTGATACTTTCCAAGGCTGCTTTTGCATGTGTTAACTTGTAGAGAAAATCCCCTTTTGTTACTTTTGTGGCTCCCATGTTTATCCATCCGCTTTGAGGAGAACCATAAAATCGTAAAAGAAGTGAATCGAGTTTAGATGTATTGTATTTTTGCTTACTCAAATGTGATATAATTTGATTAATAGAGCCTTTGGGTACAAAAAGTACACTTTGTGTGCTCATAGGCTGATTTAGGTAGTACATGAACGATAAAAGAATTATTAATACGATTTCAAATATATATTTCATTATGACAAGCTTCTTCTTGTTTATATTTATCACACTTTGTGTGATATTTGTTGTTTTACAAAATGGTTTATATATAGAAAACATATCGGTTCCAAGCGTAAAAATCAAGCAATTATACATTAAATGGAATGAAAGTTTAGATATTTCGATTAAAGAAATTAATATTTCTAAAAATACAAATACTCAAGATTCTAAAATAGAGCTCAACGAGCTATCAAAAATACTACAAAAACTTCCTCACTTATACAATATCATTGAAAAAATCACTATTGAGAAAATTACAATCGATACCATTACTGCTTCTTTTAAATATGAAAAGGGAGGAGATGGTTATATCCTTGCCCATTCAGACAATCTAGAACTTAAGAGTTCGTTATCTTTTGAAGATAATCTTTTAGATATTAAAATCAATGAGTTTAGTGACAAGAGTAGAGATATACATATACATGGTGATATTATTGTAAATACAAGAACAAAAGATATTGCTAGTTCTCTTTTTTTAAATATTCACCATGACATATCTTTAAACCTTCGTCTCTATATGAATGAACAAAAGCTTTATTATAAGGCACATTCACTTAACAAGATAAAAAGCATCACCCACACTATGAAACTTTTAGACCTTCATGAAGATGTTAAATACTGGGCTTATGAGGCTATAAATTTTTCAGAACTAAGTATAAATAGTCTTCATGGTTGGATAGACTTTAACGATATTGAAAATGCATACAAAAATATCTACGCATCTGCTACAGGAGATGACTTAAGCTATAAGTATCATAAGAACTTAGATTCTATTCATACTAAAAAGACTGATCTTGAGTTTAAAAATGGTATCTTATATATTTATCCAAGAGAGGCTCATACATATAAATCAAAACTTGGAGAGAGTTGGATAAAAATTGACTTTACACAAAAAGAGGAACTCCTAACACTAAAACTACTCTTTGATGGAAAACTCGATAAAGATACACTCGGTATTTTAGAACAGTTTGAAATCAAGATTCCATTTTTACAAAATACTGGAAAAACAAAGGTTGACCTTACTCTCAAAATCAACCTTATAACGATAGCTGTTCAAGCGCATGGTGAATTTTTTACAAAGGTAGCAAACTTTAGGTATCACGGATATGATATTGATGTATTTAACGCACTTATTAAATTAGATAATTATGATGTAAGTATTGAAAATATGCTTGCTAAATATAAAAACCTAATTACTACAGATGTCGATGTATCATATAGTGCTAACACACAAAAAGGAATTATAGACTTTAGAATCAAGAAAATAGATGCACAGGCAATATACTTAGATACAAACAAGCAAGGTCTTAAAGCCCAATATACTATAACTCCAGAAAATGATACTATTTTCATAGATAAATCTTATTGGAATCTTAATAATCAGTCTGTAGAAGTAGCAAAAATCAATCTACCATTTAATCTTGAAACATTAAAAATAAAAATTCCAAAAACTTCTATTTACGCTAAAGATATGTTTCATAGTATTGTTTCTGGAGAAATAGATCTTAATACACTTAAAACAAACCTTGATATTAACCTGAAAAAAATATTCTTCAAAGATATAGAACTTAAAGAAAAAAATAATCATATTCAGCTTACATATGCGAAGAAAAAATTACAGATAAAAACAAGTAAAAAAATAAACTTTGAACTTAATTCTGAAAAATCTTTTATAAACCCCATAAACATTGAACTAATCAATAAGAAACTGACCCTAGAAGGTACACATATTAATATAGGAAATATGTTTAAATCCAAGTTATCTGCTGAATACTTAATAGATAAGAAAACAGGCTATCTTCAAACACGAAGAACTAGATTTTACACAAAAGAGTTAGGTTTACTTTATTTTAATAAAGGTACAACTAAGTTCAAAATCAATACTAATAAAAAAGGTATAACAAAAATAATATCTAAAGAGCTTGAAATATCTTTCATAGACAACAAAAATTTATGGAAGATAAGTCTCGATTCTATAAAGTTACTCTCCTTACATTCTGAGTTTCTTAAAAAATATAGTATTACAAATGGTTCAATATATCTAAGTAAAATGAAAAATGAAAAAGATATAAAAGTTTTTACTAAAATCATTTATCCACATAAAATTATGGTAAAAAACAATATTGCACTAGAAGAGTATATTTTAAAAGGAAGATTCAACACTAAAACTAATGCTTTAACTGGGACAATAAATGACAATGTTTACATTAAGATTCATGATACGATAGATATAGAGGCAAATGATATTGGTATCAATATCAATGCTATTATCGATATAACAAATAGTCTTGATAATAGCTCAGAGAATACAAACAACTTGCAAGTTTCTATTACAGCAGAAAACTCGTATCTTTACATCAGTGAAAATAGGCATGCAATATCTAATTCTATGTACTTATATTATTATGATCAAATACTAACTGCTGGTCTGCTGTACAAGAGAGGTGCTTCAGGCTTAAAGTATGAAGATGGCACTTTTCACGCATACGGCGAAGACTTTAATGATGATTTTATGGACAAACTCTTTGCCCTTTCAGACTTTGAAGGAGGAGTGCTAGGCTTTAACCTGAGTGGAAGCACTAAAAAATATTCAGGTATTCTGACTATAAATAATACAACGATTATAGATTATAAAGTGCTCAATAATATTCTTGCCTTTGTAAATACTATCCCTGCTCTAGTTACTTTTTCAACTCCTGGCTATAATGCAAAAGGTTTACAGCTAGAAACGGCTTATATGAAGTTTACTTCAGAGGATAATATTTTAGATATTAGTGATATATATTTTCATTCTCAAGAATTAGATATATTGGGTC
>JAFLJZ010000106.1 GCA_022712775.1 Sulfurimonas sp. | reverse complement strand
GTTTTTACTAAGGTTACTTTTTGAGAAAAAGCCATTATGAAATAATATACTTTTTCTTTTTCAAGCTCTATTATTTTTTCAATATTATCTATTTTTTTGTTATATTCTTGATACAGCTCATGATTTTTTATCTTATCATTTGGAGTTTCTTCTAACAGTGTTAAATAATCTTCTAAAGCAATATCTTCCCAAACATGCTTTATATATCTGTTGAGTGGGTTTTCAATTCTGTTTATAGTTATATCTTTTTTACTTTCAAATAGTTTATCAACAGAGCTTTGTATATTTTTATGCTCCATATTATTTTTTCTTCTCAAAAATAGAACTACGGTATTCGTTCCCGTTGCCATAAAAGTATTTGAGCCAAGTTCTGTGATACTTATGATATTAAAATATTTGAATATTATCTCTCTAGTTTTTGTATAAATTCCGCCATTGCTTAAAATACTACTAGGTAAAATTATTCCAGCAATTCCACCATCTTTTAAAAGTTGTTTTGTTCGCTCTATAAATAAAGCTTCTATTTCACTACTTTGGTCTGTTAGTTTTTCATAAAGTTCAAAATCATCTTTATTGAATTTTTTACTAATATTTTTAAAAGCACTTACCGAATAGGGAGGATTTGAAATAACCATATCAAACTGTTTGTTATCTTGAGGGTAATCACTATCTCTTGAAGTTAATTTTCCTTTGTATTCTTTAGTCTCGCTAAAGTTTGCAAGTCCATCACCATGAATTACATTAGCTAAGCCATCCCCATGTAAATAACATCCGACTTTTGCAGTTTTTACAAGTCTATAATCTTTCTCAATACCATAAACATAATCGTAAGCCCAGTCAAAATGATCTACTTTCCAACTTTGTAATTTTCTTGCAGTATCTGAAATATAATCATCTTTATCTGCACCATTTATATACTTTTGTATCTCATCCATAGCTTCAGTAATAAAATGTCCACTACCTACAGCATAATCTATAATATTTGGTAAAAGTTCATCTTTTACACCTGCGGATAATTTTTCTTGAATAATTTTGTCAAAAGGAATACTTCGTATGATAAACTTAGCGATGGGAACAGGAGTAAAGAATTGTCCGACTTCTTGTTTAAGCCCAGTAGTTAAGAGTAACTCAAAAAAATCACTTAAAAATTGCTGTTTTTTAGTGTATCGAATCTGGTAGTTTTGAAGAAGTTCTACTACCTCTTTTACTACAATAGCATTTTCTTCAAAGGTATCTTGATCAAACACATCTTTAATAGCAAATTCATTATTTTTTTGAAGTCTTATCTTTGTAAATTCCTCTAAAAGTTCTTCTTTAAGAGTATTGTCCAAACTGCCAAACTTTTCTTCAAATTTAGCATCACTTAAATCTGAAACTTCTTTATCTAAAAACTCTTTCATCCCTTTTTGATAAAGATCTGTTAATCTTTTTTGAAAAGATATGTGAGTATCGATTCCTTCTATCCATTGAAATCCAAGTTCATCATTTGGTTTCGTATCTTTTTCATCCATAATTTTACACAGAAAAAGTGTAAATATTTTACTAAAGGCATTAGGCTTATCTGAGACTACATTATGTCTAAGTATTTCCATGAAACGGTTAAATATTTTACTACTATCTTCACTTGTTATCTCTATAAGCTCTTTTGGAGTTAATGCTTTACTTTTATAGTTATATGATGTTGTCCAACTATCAAATACCCCATTATTTTTAGGTGTCTTATTCCATCTGTCATAAAAATCTTTTACATTGCTTGTTGTTTTGTATTCTTCTTCTATTTTTACTATCTGATTCGTATATTTTATTTCACCATTAATCAATTTAGAAGCATATAAAACTAGAATTTCAGCATCTTTATCTTGTTGAAAATATGTAAAAAGTTGTCCACCGTCTTTGTTTAATTTAGTAAATGCTTTGTCAAACTCTTTTCCCCAAGTTTTACACTCTATCATCATATAAGCAAAATTATCATCATTCGTTACTAAGATATCTAATCTTCCACTAGTTCCATGCCCTGATGGGTACACTTTTTCTAAGATTATATTTTGTGGATTATAGCCTTTTTTCAGAAGTTTATCTATACATTCTAGTACAACTAAATCTTCATCTTTTGTAATCTTTTGAATAGAGTTTTTAGAATCGTTAAAAAAAATACTATTTCCAAAATCAATACTATTTTTATCTAAATCTATTTCTATACTGTAATTATCATGATTTGAATATCTTTTTTGATAAATATTTACACTATTATTCTGTGGAATAAATTCTAACGCAACTATAAAATCAATTAGCATATTCAACTCACTTTATTTTTAATCTATTCTGACAAATAATATGACAAAATGTCAAATTTATGGCATTTTGTCATATTATTATATATATTTATACTTTTGCGAATTAAATTCTACCATAATTATATACTTCTTCTAACCTCTAAATCTATCTCAAAAACTTCATCAACATTTTTTGGTTCACTAGAGTAATTTTCATACGCTTTTATAATCGTTTTAGAAATATCCATAAAACCTATCTCTTTGTTGATAAATTGCTCAATCGCAACTTCATTTGCTGCATTTACAATTACTCCACGATTCGGATTAGCAAGTAAATCTTCTCTTATCTCCCAAATTGGGTAACGCGCTTTTTCTATCTCACGAAATTCTAAACTTCCGACTTTTAATAAATCCACATGCTTTAAAATATTTTTATCCATTTTTTCATCAACTGCATATGCAATTGGGAGTTGCATATTTGCATGTGCAAAGTGAGCAGTAGTAGAGCCATCTTTAAAGTCTATAAGTGCGTGAATAAGAGATTTTGTCTCAATTATCGCGTCGTATTTCCCCTCACCAAAAAGCCATCGTGCTTCTAAAAGTTCAAACATTTTATTGACCATTGTTGCCGAATCTATAGTGATTTTTTGTCCCATTGACCAGTTTGGGTGTTTTTGTGTGTCTGATAAGGTCGCAGTTTGTAGTTTATCAAGGTCCCAGTCGCGAAATGCACCACCACTTGCAGTGATTATCATTTTTTCAACTGGTCTATCTTGCATAAGATACCAAAGTCC
>JAFLJZ010000105.1 GCA_022712775.1 Sulfurimonas sp. | reverse complement strand
CCTTCAATTTTAACACCATTTTCATTTAGAATCTCACAAAGTTGTACAACTTCAGGTTCTCTTGCAGCATTTGTAAGTGTAGTGATTCCATCTGCTAAAGCCGCAGCCATTACAATGTTCGCAGTTCCTGTTACAGTGATTTTATCAAAGGCGATATTACAGCCTTTGAGACCATTAGGCGCACTTGCTTCAATATAACCAGATTTAATGTTAATCGTTGCACCCATTTGCTCTAAGGCTTTTAAGTGCAAATCAATTGGGCGTTGTCCTATAGCACAACCACCAGGAAGTGAAACTTCACAGTGTCCAAACCTAGTTAAAATAGGACCAAGAACAAGAATTGAAGCTCGCATAGTTTTAACAATATCATACGTCGCTTTAGTTTCAGTGATGCTTGAAGTATCAACAACAACCTTATCATCTAAGAATTCGCAGGATGCACCAAGATTTGTAAGAAGTTTTAACAGAGTATTTATGTCAACAACTTTTGGAAGGTTCTTTATGCTAACGCTATTTTTAGCAAGTATCGTCATAGCGATGAGTGGTAATGATGCATTCTTTGCACCTGAAATTTCGATTGTTCCGGTTAGGGATTTAATTCCCTCTAATTGTAAGTAGTCCATTGCTCTCTTTTTATCTTATTCATTTTATGATTGTATTTTATAGGTAAGCATTGTACTATAATCTTGGTAAATTATTATTTTGATATACTTACATATGAAATATTATAAATTAAAATAGAGGATTGCTAAATGAGTTCCGCTTTAGATAGATTAAAGAATTTAACAAACAAAATATCTAGTTATGAGCTGGCTAGAAAAGAAAACTTAAGTATATTAGAAAAATTATTTTTAGAATTAGGGATTGATAAAAAAGTTAATAAATTTACAAGTCTTTTTGAATTTAAAGCCATCAACTTATCTGGTGCTTCTTTGATACAAGAATCTATTGGTAAAATAAAAGAAGGGAAGTATTTACAAGTACTGGCAATTTCATATGATAAAACAGCAGTTGTAAAATCTAAAAATATATCACTTGCATATTTTGGTAGAGTAGAAAATGTAGACCCTGAGTTAAAAAATAAAGTCGTTGAGTTTATTATTCGCTACCGTTATGAAAAAAGTTTTATGACACTTGAGCATTATCATGATATTATTGGAAATTTAACTAAATAGATGTCAAAATTTTATTTATTTTTATGGCTAAGGTGGGTATTTTATGTAACCTTACATAGCATCTTTTTAGCCTTTGTACTTTGTTTTTTTATAGTTTTATATCTATATATTTACAAAAATTCTCCCCCTCTCACAAATGAAGTTTTGAGTGCCCTTTATGACCTATGTATATTTTGGTTTCCTATCGCTTGGAGTTTAACGATTCTCATAGCACTCTTTAGAAGTTTAAAGTTTATTTTTAATATACCCCTTGGGGGATATGAACTTAAACTTTATGAATGTAATAGCAAAGAACTGATAGAAAATATAGGTTATGGAGACTTAATAAAAGTGTGGCGAAGGTGGTTTATGTTATTAATTTGGCTCGTTCTTATAGAGATGATTCTTGCATTTTTATTTATGTATACATTTACAAATTCCACAAGTATATATGAATGGTTAAATATATACTATTTATATATTTTCATTTTGATAGCAGGATACTTTTCATTTGTTTTAATTGGTGGACGATGTAAGAAAGTAAAGATTGTAAAATGTTGATTTTTTTGGATACTGAAACAACAGGTTTGGAAAAAGAAGACAAAATTTGCTCACTTGGAATTATCTTTTTAGAAGATAATGAGGTGAATTCTAAATATGAACTTCTAAATGAAGGAAAAAAAATATCACCTAAAGCTTCTAGCGTGAACCATATAACAAATGAAATGCTGCATGATAAGTCTAGTGTTATTGATGGTAATATATATACATTTTTAGTTGAAAACAATAATGAACACACTACAATAATTGGACATAATATAAATTATAATTTACAAAAACTATCGGAAATTGGATTTAATTTTAAAGGTTTAGTGATTGATACGCTCCGCGTAGCGAAGCACTTAATAGAAGAATGTGAATCATACGCTCTTCAAGTTTTACGGTATGAATTGAAATTATATAAAAAAGAAATATTAGAAGCAACTTTATGTAAGGTTGAAGGTACTGTGTTATCGCACCATGCTCTTTATGATGCATTAATAATAAAACTATTATACGACTATCTTCTAGAACTAGTTACACAAGAGGAAATGTATATACTAAGTTTTAAAAATGTACTTTTAAAAAAATTTGAATTTGGAAAATATGCAGGAAGATATATTGAAGATATTGCTATGAACGATAGAGGATACTTAGAATGGATGTCGGAGAATATAATAGATTTAGATGAGGATTTACGATATAGTATCACTTATTATTTAGAAGGATTATCTTGAAAATATCTGTAGAATGTAAGTCACCATTATTACAAAAGTCCTTAGAAGTTTTTCTAGCGCGTTATTTGTGTTCTAGTAAGCAGTGTGATATTATCATTAGAGATGAAGAATGCTTAGAAGATAAAAGATGCTTTTATATTGCAAGTTCTTTAGATGCGGATTTGCGAAAGCCATTTTCAAAATCACAATTGATTTTATCATTAGAAAATAGATATCAAAATATAGTTAAAACACTGCCTAAAAAGAAAGAAGAACCTCTTGAAGAGCCACTTAATTTTGAAATTTTAGAGAATAGAATTGAGTTTTTAACAAGAGAGTATCAACAAAATATAATTAAAGCAGTGAAAGCCTTTTATGAAAAGTAAAGCAATTACAAAAAAAATCATTATGGGGAAGTACAAGGGTAAAACTTTAAAACTTCCATCTACTCAAACAACAAGAAGTTCTAAATCAATCGTTTTAGAATCTTTTTTTAATACTATTCAATTTGATATAATTGATTCTACTTTTGTAGAAGTTTTCTCAGGAAGCGGTGCTATTGGGCTTGAAGCATTAAGTAGAGGTGCTTCAAGCATAGTTTTTATGGAAAAGGATAGAGAAGCGTTAAAAGTACTAAAAGAAAATATCTCTCAAACAGACCCATCTTCATGTAGGGTATTTGCAGGAGATAGTTTTGAGAATATTTCTGCTGTTAGCAAGTTGTTAAAAGAAAAAAATGAAGAAGTGTATTTTTATATAGATCCTCCTTTTAGCATAAGAGAGGGAATGGAAGATATTTATGAGAAGATGATGAAACTTATAAAGAACCTTCCTAGTAAAATTGTAAAAATGATAATTATAGAACATATGACAGGATTAGAAATACCTAATACAATAGGTAATTTTAGAATCAAAAAATCAAAAAAATTCGGAAATACCTCTTTAACCTACCTCTGCAGTGAAGAAATGGAATAAACATTGCTCTGTTCTTTGTAATATACAAGGAATTTTATGAAAACTGTTTTATTATTTTTACTTTTGGGCACTTTTTTATATGCAACTAAGATCAATGATGTAGCAAACATTGTTGGTGTTCGTGATAATCAAATTATTGGTTATTCTTTAGTTGTAGGTCTTAAAAAAACAGGTGATGGTACTACTTCAAAGTTCACGCTTCAATCAATTGCTAATATGTTAAAATCTATGGATATAGATATGAATACGGTTGATATTAAGTCCAAAAATGTTGCTGCTGTTGTAGTAACTGCAAACCTACAACCATTTACTCGTCATGGAGATAAGTTCGACATCACAGTTTCTTCTATTGGTGATGCAAAATCTTTAGAAGGTGGAACACTTCTTATGACACCTATGAAAGGGGTCGATGGAAAAATTTATGCACTAGCACAAGGTCCTGTAAGTATTGGGGGTAAAAATGAAAGAGGAGCGGGGAGTGAATCGCATCCGACTGTTGGTTTGGTATACGAAGGTGGTTTAGTTGAGAGAGAAATCAACATAGACCTTTATCATAAAAAATATATAACCTTATCTCTTAAAGAAGCAAATTTCAAAAATTCTGTAGCGATACAAAAAGCAATAAATAAAGTCTACAATACACAGGTTGCAGTTGCAATGGATCCAAGAACAATAAAGCTAAAAAAACCAGAAAACCTATCAATGATAGAATTTTTAGCTGAGGTACAAGATATTGACATGGATTATAATACTAAAAACAAGATTATTATAAATGAGAGAACGGGAACTATTATTGCTGGAGTTGGTATAGAAATACAGCCAATTATATTAACCCATGGGGATATAACAATAAAAATTACGGAACAAGTGACAGTAAGTCAACCGGAGGGTTCGATTATTGTTGATGATTCTTTAGTGATAGGGCTTAATGAAAATGAGCTTTATACAAAAAAAGGTACAACTACGGTTGCTAACCTTGTTCGTTCATTACAAAAACTAGGTGCGTCGCCAAAGGATATTATAGCTATTCTTTCGACTATGAAAAGTGCAGGAAGTATATCTGCAGAATTAAAGGTGATATAATGAGTTTTTATGGAAGTTCATCAATAAATATGCAAACGCAAAGTATTTCACAACAGCATACGATTCCTAAAATTAATCCACAAGCTGAAGATTCTGAGTTACGTGAACAAACAGATGCTTTTGAATCGGTAATACTTAAAATGCTTATGGATAATGCAATGAAAGATGAGAAAAATTTATTTTCAGAACAAAATGATCCCGGGGATAAAATATACAAATCTATGTATCGTGATGAACTTTCAAAAGCTAGTGCTGGAAGCTTTGGTTTTTCGCAAATGTTATATGACTATTTAAGTCAAAATAAGTAGTTGTTTTTGGTAAAAAAACTTAATTTATTTATAAAATTGTCGATGTAGCTATATAGAGAAAAACTATTATGACAATAAAAGGATAAATTATGATTTCACAGCTTAATAATACAGCTATTCGTAATGCCTATCCCAACAACCTAGGTGATTCTAAGGATGTTGGAGAAAAGGCTATGACACAGGTGTCTTCTCAAGGTGACTTGAGTAAGGTAGACCAGATTAAAGAAGCTCTTGAATCTGGAGAATATAAAATTAATTT
>JAFLJZ010000104.1 GCA_022712775.1 Sulfurimonas sp. | reverse complement strand
CGTCTTGAAGCTTCTAATAAAAATCCTGCACAAAAGAGAAGCATATTATCACTTACAATGCTGAGTTTAGTAAAGTTATCCATTTCTTGATTTGTAAGTCGAAGTGCTTGGCGGACAGTTTCACTTTTTATAGAATCAGGACTATGTAAAAAACTTGAGGAAAAATCGTTTTTACATGCATAACCCAGTGCTAAACATGAAGCGGTTGCTGTTGTAGTTCCAGAAGGGGTGCTTTCTGCTAAAATTAAGTAAGAACCTTTGAGTTCGTATTCTCTTGCAAACTTCATTCCCTTGGCAAAGACCTCTTTAGCGTTAATATTTGCACCCGTGGCAATAGAACCAGAAGGACTTATATCAAAGTTATGAACACTTGTCATCTCAGGTTGTACGCTTAAACCAAGGTCTAAAATCTCTATAGAACTAAAAGGACTAAGATTATGAACGCCTCGAGTTATAAGTGCAGGAGTAGGAACTCCTGATGGAGTTTCAGCAACATCTCCAAGGGAAAAAACCTTTTCATTTGTAATAAACTCAGCATCAAGCGTAGGAGTGAGAGCAATTTTTCCAGGGATTCCCGCCTGTGTGATTCCATCTATTTCGCAGGTTTTGGTTACAGATGCCGCGAGAAGAAAGTCAGCTTTACCTTGGGGTAAACAGTCTTCTTCATTAGTAAAGATATTAAATGTTTTCATGACTTGATTTTACCAAAATTTAGAGCATTTACAACATCTTCTTGTGTAATGAGTTTTCGCCCCTTTCCAAAGATAGGCTTTTTTTTCATTTTTCCATGATACTGTGTATTTCCTCCTAGCTTAACTCCAAGTGCTAAAGCCATAGCTGTTATGGGATGACCAGCATTTGGACTTTCATGTTTTTGACCATCTTTATAAAAGCTAAACAAATCTTTTTGTCCCGAGATAAACATAATCAAAACAGCTGTTAGACGGGAAGGAATATAGTTAAGCACATCATCAAGAAGTGCTGATGCCTTTCCATACCTCTCATACTTTGGTGTTTTATATCCAACCATAGAATCAAGGGTGTTTACTGTTTTGTAAAGTATAATCCCAGGAAGTCCAAAGAGTAGAAGGTAAAACATTGGAGCGATAACTCCATCACTAAGATTTTCTGCATAAGTTTCTATAGAGGCCTTATAAATATCACTCTCTGACAAATCTTTTGTATCACGGCTCACTAACATCGAAATCGAATGCTGTTTGTTTGAAGATGTTAGTACCCCTTTTACAGAATCATAAAGCATACGATGTGCGATAAACATTGAAGCAATGATAGAAGAGATGATAATGTCTAAGAATGTTGTTAAGTAAGACAAAAACTCTTCTAAGAGTAAAGAAATGAAACCAACACTAATAAGCATAAAAAGAAGTAAATACACACCACGAACTACATCTTTTTTATAGTATCGCTCTTCAAAGAAGCTAATCATTTCTCCAATATAAATAATGGGATGCTTTATAAAACGAAATTCTCCAAAGAACTTGTCGATGAAGTATGCAAAGATGGTTATGAAAATATTACTCACGTAGTGCCTTTAAAATTTTGTTGATGTTTACATGCTTTTCTATATGTGATGCAAACTCTTTGATAGCTTTTTTCTTGAAGTCTTTAAAGTTATAACCCTGATAGTTAGGATTTATTTCTGAAAATATCTTGTATCGCAATGCATCATTGTCAAAAAGACCATGAACAAAAGTTCCATAAACATTTTGTTTATGCTTGGCGCGTTTTTTTGTAGTCCCATTGTGAATCTCATAGCCTTCACACATATCCCCAAAAAGATTATATGTCCCTTTTTGAACGATTTTTTCTTTTTGGAATATAACATCACCTTTAAATCTTCCAAATCCTTTTGTCTTTTTTACAGAAGATTCTATAGCCAAAGGATCTAAAATATTTTCAAACATCATCTCATAACCACCACAGATTGCTACGATAATCTTTTCATCTGAGGTAAGTGCTTTTGTGAATCCACGCTTTTTGAGCCAAGCTAAATCATCGATAACTATCTTACTTCCTGGAATCACAAGAACATCACATGAAGAAACTTCACTTGGGTTTGTAATGAACGAAAGTTCAATCTCCGAGTCAACAACTAAAGGCTCAAAGTCTGTAAAGTTACTAATATGAGGAAGTTTCAGCACTCCAACTTTAATGATAGTGTTAGTAGTATCTTGTGTGTAGTTCATGAGCGAGGCACTATCTTCAAAGCCAAGGTTAAAAGGTTTAAACGGCACAACTCCAAGAACAGGGATTTTAAACTCTTTTTCTATGATTCTAACTCCCTCATCAAAAAGACGCATATCTCCTTGAAACTTGTTTACAATCACACCGACTACATTACGACGAAGTTTCTTTGGAAGAAGGTTGTATACCCCATAGATGGATGCAAATACACCACCTCTTTGTATGTCTGCTACTAAAACGATTTTTGTGTTGAATTTCTCCGCGATATAAATGTTAGAGAGGTCTTTGTTCATTAAGTTTAGCTCAACTGGACTACCAGCACCCTCAGCAACGATACAGTCATAGTCTTTTGCTAAGCGTTTAAAAGCCTTTTTAACATGAGGTTTAAGATTTTCAATATCACGATAATATGACCAAACATCTTTATTCCCAACACTCTGACCATTCACAATGATATGAGACATAGATTTCCCACCAGACTTAAGTAAAATAGGGTTCATATCAGGCGTAGTTTTAAGCCCTATGGATTCTGCAGCAAAATATTGAGGAATTGCAATCTCCCCACCAGAATCTGTAACCTGTGAGTTATTAGAAACATTCTGTGCTTTAAAAGGTGCAACTTTGATTCCACGCTCATGTAAAAGATAGGTAATGGAAAAAGCAAGAGTAGACTTTCCAGCGTCAGAGCTTGTTCCGAATATGCTTAGGTGATTCATTTTTTTGTTTTGCCTTTAAGATAAAAATGATGTATTAGCATAATTAATCTCTTTTTTTATTTCGATAGTTTGTTCTCCAAACTCCCATAAATCTTTTAAATGAATCGTAAAAGATTCTGCGTCCACATTAAAGGTATCTATAGTGAGGATTCTGCTATATGAATCCCATATTTTTCCAATGTATGATGCTATTTGTAGTTCAGTAGAAATTTTTCCTTCGCAAATTCCTTGTTGTATTTTTACAATTACTACTCTTAAGTTACTTTCTATAACTCTTTTAAAATCTACTTTTTGTCCAGATGGAAGTTTTTTTATTACTTCATATAAACCTTGGTATCTATCTTGTAACTCATCTGTATTATTAGATGTTGCGAAAATCCATTCGATTTCTTTTTCAAGTGAAACTCTTTTTTTATTATCAGATATATGAAATTTACAACCAGTATAAGTTGTAAAGTAGTTTTCCATAGCACCATTTTCAAGTATGAATATTCCTATCTTTTCAAAAGAGGTAATTAAATTACTTAACTTCGTGAGTATTAATTTTATTTTACTTTCTTCTAAATAGCTTTTAGCATCATCAAAGTAGTATTTTAAATAAATGAGTAAAGCATATTTTTCTTTTTTTTGCTTATTAGTATCTGAAGAATCAATACTATTAACATAGGTATTATATATTGTTGTTTTTTCCATTAGAAGCTTGATTGATTCATCAAGGACACTACTTAAATCTCCCCATGCATTTTTAAAATTTTCATTCCATCCTAAGTCTACTAAAAATTGACTTACTTCTTCACTTTTTTCTGCATTGATACGTAGTTGGCTTGAAAAAAATATACTGTCTAAGTCGTAAAGAAAAATAGCCCTTTTATCAAACGACTTAGTCAATAAATAGTAAGAAGATAATTGTTCATTCCCTCCAACATCAATAATTGTACTTCCGCTACCTTCTAAGGATACCCCTCTCTTTTCTTGTATAGCTTTAATAAATTGTGCATCAAAGATACCTTCAACGAATATTGGAGAATCAGCAAAAAATAGCTGTTTATGATGAACATTAAGATTTGGAATAATTTTTTTAATTTTAGATATATTCTCTTCTGATAAATTACCTAATAGTGAAGGCTCTCTAAAGTCAGAATGAAAACAAGTTACTGACTGTAAATCTTCGATCGTTTGAAAGTCTAAGATAAAAGGAGAATGGGTAATGAGGTATATTATTTTTTTACCTTCATCGGGATTTCCTGCAACTTTTCTAATATGTTCTAATAAAAATGCTTGATATTGTGGGTGAAGATTTAATTCTGGTTCATCAATAATTAATACTTTATGAGAATCATCATATAAATGTGTAAGAACAACTAAAAGTTCTTTTATTCCATGTGATTCTTTTTTGAATTCGTATTCTTCTCCTTGTCTAGTGTTATAAGTCATTGGCACAAGTTTACCACTATCCCATTCAAGACGAATGTCTCTGTGCAAAACTTGAGATAAAATAGCTTCTATTTTAATTTTTAAATCTAGTTTTTCTTCTAAAATAATAAAAGCATCTGCTCCTGTATCTAAGTATTCAGCACCCTGTTTATACTGAGTAAAATAACTTTTATTGAATCCATCATGAAAGTTTGTTTGGCTAACAACGTAATTGCCACTACTATTGTTAATATTAGGTTTACTACTAAACCCCATACCGTTTAATCTATCGGCTGAAAGTACCCTACATTTAAGTGCTTTTGAAGTAAAAAAACTTTTTAACTTTTCAGAAAATTGTGATTTTCCTGTACCATTTGCGTCAACAAG
>JAFLJZ010000230.1 GCA_022712775.1 Sulfurimonas sp. | reverse complement strand
AAGAAAACATTATAGGTCGTACAAACTATGGGTATGAATTTACTTCTGCTATAGCGGATAAAAATGTATTTGGTATTCAACCGCACCCAGAAAAAAGCCATGAAAATGGACTTAAAATTTTAGAAAATTTTATTAACTTATAGGAAAAATATTTAATGACACTTTACCCCGCGATAGATTTAAAAGATGGAAAAGCAGTTCGCCTTACAAAAGGCTTGATGGATAGTGCAAAAATTTACTCAAATGAGCCTTATGAACTTGTGAAAAAGTTTGAAGAAATGGGCGCAGAATGGGTACATTTAGTTGACTTAAATGGTGCTTTTGCAGGAGAACCTAAAAACTTAGATTCTATTATAAAAATAAGAGCAAACTGCAGTGTAAAACTTGAACTTGGTGGTGGAATCAGAGATGAAGCTACGATTATTAAGATGTTAGAAATTGGAATAGATAGAATCATACTTGGTTCAATTGCTGTTAAAGACCCTCAGTTTGTTAGAGACATGGCTAAAAAATACCCTATAGCTGTTGGAATAGATGCAATAGATGGTTTTGTAGCAGTTGAAGGTTGGGGAGAGGTTTCATCTATGAAAGCTACTGACCTTGCTAAAGAATTTGCTAATGCTGGTGTTGAAGCTATTATTTGTACTGATGTTGGTAAAGATGGAACACTCAGTGGCGTAAATGTTGAGTTTACTTTAGATATTGCACGAGCAAGTGGAGTGAGTACAATAGCGAGTGGAGGAGTAAAAGATGCGGGTGATATTGAAGCACTCATAGCTACTAAAGAAGTTGATGGTGTAATCATAGGAAAAGCTTACTATGAGGGGACACTAGACCTTCGTAAAATGTTTAAGCTATTAGATTAATAGTAAAATAAACAAAGTTTTGTTATAATCTTTTTACTAAAATTAAAATATATTAAAGAAAAGGATTTCAATTGAAATTACTTGTAGTTGATGACAGTTCTACAATGCGTCGTATTATAAAAAACACTTTGGCAAGACTAGGGTATAAAGATATTCTAGAAGGTGCTGATGGTGTTGAAGGCTGGAGTCAAATGGATTCTAACCCAGATATTGATATGCTTATTACAGATTGGAATATGCCTGAGATGAATGGTCTTGAGCTTGTTAAAAAAGTTCGTGCTGATGCAAGGTTTAAAGATACTCCAATCATAATGGTTACAACCGAAGGTGGTAAAGCGGAAGTTATTACAGCACTTAAAGCAGGTGTAAATAACTATATTGTAAAACCATTTACTCCTCAAGTTCTTAAAGAAAAACTTGGTGCCGTTATGGGTGTTTCCGAGTAATGCAAGATCACTACTATGAATTAGTAGTTAAAGTTTCATCTCACATTCCTCTTTTCTCAGATTTTTTATCGGATACAGTACCTGTTGGTTTTGAAGAGAAGGACGATGGCTTTATTATTAGAAGTGAAGATTCTCTTGAAAATATAGAATGGGGATTAGAACAATTTCATGAAGCACTTCAAAAAGCTTTAGGTGAAACTATTGAACTTGAAACTACGCAAGTAAAACAAAAAAATAGTGACTGGGTAGAAGAATATCAAAAATCTATACAGCCCTTATCCATAGATAAGTTTTATATTCATCCGACTTGGACTGAGCCAGACCCTGAACTTATTAATATTGAGATTGACCCTGCTTTAGCTTTTGGAACAGGACATCATCCAACAACTGCTTCATCACTTCGTGCAATTTCAAAGTATGTGAAAAAAGGTGATAGCTTGTTAGATGTGGGTTGTGGAAGTGGAATACTTGGTATTGGAGCTATGAAGCTTGGTGCTACTGTAGATGCGTGTGATACAGATATAGTATCAGTCGAGAATTCAATGACAAATGCAAATCTTAATGATGAAAAGTTTAATACTATTTGGGAAGGCTCTTGTAGTTTGACTAAAAATAAGTATGATATAGTTGTGGCTAATATAGTTGCTGATGTTTTAACATTTATAGCAAAAGATTTAAAAGCTACACTGAAAGAAAATGCGGTCTTAGTTTTATCTGGAATTTTAGATAAATACGAAAGTAAAGTAATGAACTTCTATAAAGACTGTGAAGTGATTCAAAGAATAGCCCAAGATGAATGGGTGACTTTGATATTAAAATTAAAATAAAAGAGAAATAAAGTATGGCAAATAAAGAACCAAATAAGAATAATGATGATAACAATTTTTTCAATAAAAACCCTTTAATAACATTCGCTGTATTTTCAGTAGTAATGATATTACTATTTAAAGCACTCGTCGGAGATGGTGCAGCAATGAATGAAGGAATTGCTACACAAAATACGCGAACAAAAGCAGTAAGTTACTCAGAGTTAAAAGCACTTGTAGCATCTAAAAGTCTCTCGAAGGTAGAAATAGGTCAAACTTATATTAAAGCACGTTCAGCAGATGGACAGGTTTATACTACAAGAATTGTTAGAGGTGATTCTAAACTTATTGAAGAGTTAGAAAAACAAGGAATTGAGTATACAGGTTTTAGTGAAACAAATTGGTTTACTGAAATGTTTGGATGGTTGTTTCCATTTTTAATAATTATAGCTATTTGGATGTTTTTTGCAGGACGTATGCAAAAGAGTATGGGTGGTGGAATACTTGGAATGGGTAATTCTAAAAAGATGGTAAGCTCTGAAAAACCAGATACTAAATTTGATGATGTCGCTGGTGTTGAAGAAGCTAAGGAAGAAGTACAAGAAATAGTTGACTTCTTAAAATATCCAGCTCGTTATGTTGAGATTGGAGCGAAGATTCCAAAAGGTGTTCTTTTAGTAGGTTCTCCTGGTACTGGTAAAACACTTTTAGCTAAGGCAGTTGCTGGTGAAGCAGAGGTTCCATTTTTCTCTGTAAGTGGTTCTAGTTTTATTGAAATGTTTGTTGGTGTTGGTGCTG
>JAFLJZ010000103.1 GCA_022712775.1 Sulfurimonas sp. | reverse complement strand
TTCTATAATGGGTGAGATCATGTTTATTGCTCTACACTCAGATAAGCATTCAACAATCGAGTTAAAAACAGCAGCAGACTGGGATGTACGTCAACGTCTACTTTCTCTATCTGGAATTTCGGATATTATACCTATTGGTGGGGATACAAAACAGTATCAAGTCCTTCTTAAACCTGAGAAGTTAATAGATTATGATTTAAGCGTAGATGAGATACTTCTAGCTATTAGACAATCAAATGAAAATGCTTCGGCTGGTTATTATACTCAAAACTCGCAGGAGTATATGATTAGAGGGGTGGGAAGACTTCAAAATATTGAAGATATTTCTAGTACGCTCATTAGCATAAAACATGGTACCCCTATACGAATTTCGGATGTTGCTGATGTGCATATTGGAGCAGCTCCTAAGCGTGGAACAGGCTCTTTTAACGGCAATAAAGCTGTCGTCTTAGCTATTCAAAAACAGCCAAATGTTAATACCATTGAACTTACTAAAAAAATAGAAGCACGCATTGATGAAATTGGGCGTACTCTTCCTGATGGAATGAAGATAGAAAAAGATCTGTTTAAGCAGTCTTCTTTTATTGATGCTGCAATAAATAATCTTTTAAATGCCTTGCGTGATGGTGCTATTTTAGTTGTTGTGATTGTATTTCTATTTTTACTTAGTATTAGAGCTACTCTTATTACGCTTATGGCTATTCCTTTATCTTTGTTCTCAACTATATTTCTACTTAACGCCCTAGATATTTCGATAAACACGATGACTCTCGGCGGTATGGCTATTGCACTTGGGGTCTTGGTTGATGATGCCATTATTGTTGTTGAAAATATTATCAGACGACTGCAGCAAAACAGTGAAAAAGAGCTATCTAAACAAGATAGTCGTTTAAAGGTTATAGCAAATGCTACCTTTGAGATTCAAAGCTCTATTGTCTTTGCAACGATGATTATTGTACTGGTATTTATACCTCTGTTTTTTCTAGAGGGAATGGAAGGAAAACTTTTAGCTCCTCTTGGAATAGCTTATATCAGTGCCTTAGTAGCTTCTTTAATTGTAGCGATAACAATTACTCCAGTACTTAGTTATTATTTTTTGAAGCTCAAATCAAAAAATATACATAAAACTTCGGGTTTTTTATTAGTACTTGTAAATGGATATGACAAAATTCTTACACTTACTCTTTACCGTTATAAAATGCTTGTTATTAGTTTTGGTGTTTTATTTATAATAGCAGGTCTATTTTTATTTAATGCAGGTAAATCTTTTCTTCCAGAGTTTAATGAAGGAAGTTTAACTATATCCGCTGTTTCATTACCGGGAACTTCTTTAGAAAAATCAGATGCTCTTGGTAGAAGTGTCGAGGAGATTCTACTTGAATTCCAAGAGGTTCTCTCTGTTACAAGAAGAACAGGACGTTCCGAGCTAGACCCACACGCACAAGGTGTACATGCTTCTGAAATGGAAGTAGAATTAAAGATAAATAATCGCTCAAAAGAAGAATTTCTTACATCTTTGAGAAAAGAATTTTCTGCTATTTCAGGGCTAAATATCTCTATAGGTCAACCTATCTCACATAGAATTGACCATATGTTGTCTGGCTCAAAAGCTGCCATTGCCATTAAGGTATTTGGAGAAGATATAAACGAACAACGCTCTATTGCTAAAAGAATTAAAGATATTGTTCAAAAAGTTGATGGTACCGTTGATGTAATGGTTGAAAATCTTACAGACCTTCCACAACTTGTTATGAACTTTAACCGTCCAGTTATGGCTTCGTATGGTATAAGTGTTGCAGAGCTTAGCACAATTATACAAACTGCATTTTATGCTACAGAGGCTACGAAGCTAATTGAGAAAAATCGCGTATATGACGTTGTTCTAAAGTATCAACAAAAAGAAAATGTTGATCTTGAGCTAATTAAATCAACACTCGTTAAAACTTCTTCAGGTGCACAGGTTCCTTTGAATGCACTTGTGCATATTTCAGAAGCACGCATGCCTTATATGATTAGTAGAGAGGGGATGCAAGGCAAGACTGTAATTACATCAAATGTTTCAAACAGCGACTTGGTTGGAATCGTTAAGGAGATTAAAAAAGGTATAGAAGAAGATATTAGCTTAGCTAAAGGCTATCGCATAGAGTATGGTGGACAGTTTGTAAGTGCAGAGAAGTCCTCGAATATATTGATGATTTTAGGTACATTGGTTATGTTTGGCGTATTTTTACTTCTTTATTTGGCTTTTGGTTCCATCAAAGATGCTGCATTGATTTTAGTGAATTTACCATTTGCTCTTATTGGTGGTGTTGTTGGCTTGTATGTATCAGGTGGAGTTATCTCTATTGCTACACTTATTGGTTTTATTACACTCTTTGGAATCGCAACTCGTAACGGTGTTATGATGATTTCACATATTCATAATTTGATACAATTCGAAGGAGTAAGCGATTTTGAGAAAGCTGTTAAACAAGGTGCTAAAGAACGCTTAATTCCTATCTTAATGACAGCAATTTCAGCAGGACTTGCGATGGTGCCATTAGCATTAGGTGTAGGTGAGGCTGGAAGTGAAATTCAAGCTCCCATGGCTATGGTCATCTTGTTTGGGCTTTTTAGCTCTACGCTGCTAAACATGATAATTTTACCAGCGCTTTATTTACGTTTTGGATCATTTAAATCCAAAAAAAGTTAAGTCTCTGTCATTACTACAAATGTAGTAATGGCTGATTCAAGTTTTAACCTCTCTGTTTTGCTACAAAAAATCCACCTGCCATTCCAAGTGGGACTACCGTTGCATAAAATAAGAATCTATCACTTATCTCACTAGAAAATACTAAAATTAAAGAAAAAAGCATTGTTAAACTAGCTCCCCCAAAGGACTCTGAACTCACTTGTATGATTACAAATAAAGGTAATACGATTCCACCTAGTATAAGCGAAATAAAACGATAGAGTTTTACATTTTTAAAGTTTTCATCATACAGTCTAGCAGTTCTTCGTAATTGGTATTTATTTTCATGTTCTAAATGTAACTCTCTTAAATCTTCAAAGGTAAAAAACATTTGTGCTAATGCACCTAACATTCCAAGAACTATAAGAGGGATAGCAACATCAAGCATTCCTAAAATAACAGCGATTAAGCCCATCATTAAAGCACCGATATAAGTAACTCCAAAGAACTTAATATTTGTTGTTTCTCTATCCCAAGATGGACGTGCCTTGATTCTATAAATCATACTTTGTGCATAAATTCCGTAGATTCCAACCATAAGAGTAACAAGCTCAACTAATAAACGCAAAGGTGTGTTAACCTCAAAAAAGTACATTGCTACAACACCAGACATTAATCCTGTAAACACTCCTAAGGCAAGTGCTTCACGGGAGAGCCATGATGTTTTTATATTTTTCATAGCCGTAAGTGCTAAGATAGGACGACCTAAGTGAAGTGCTGATAGAGGAAGTCCTAACGCAGCGGGAAGCATGACTAAAAGAGCCATAATCCAATTAGCCGATTCAAAACCAAAGATACTTAAAACATCTCCTAAGAAAAGAACGAAAAATCCACCTAAAGAGATTTGGGTAAGTACTGTCATAAAGACAAGTGGAATCTCCGAGTGTGCTGGTTTTAAAATATGTTCATCTACCTCATGCATCTGGGGCATGTTTTGAGGTAATGTATAACGCGTAGTTGAATTTGTGATTCTCGCATCAGGCAAGAATGGCATATTTCCATGCACTTCTATATCTTTTTCTAACCACTCTTTTATATTTACAGTTTCTATCATAATTGCACCCGATGGACAGGCTTGAACACAGGCTGGAGTTTGACCTTCTTCTAGCCTGTCATTACACATATGACATTTTGTAACTATTTTTCTCTCTTCATGGTAGGTTGGAACACCGTAAGGACAGTTCCAT
>JAFLJZ010000102.1 GCA_022712775.1 Sulfurimonas sp. | reverse complement strand
CAAAGTCTGTCTATACCGGTGGACATTGTAACCGTGTACCTGAAATTGCAGAAATGTTACTGCGAGTAGTTAGTGATTCTTCGCAGGGAACTTTTAAAGATTTTGAGTTTACAACAGAGGATGAATGGGAAGAATTTTACATGGGTGCTTGGCTACATGACTGTGGAAAGGTCACATCACCTGAATATGTAATCGACAAATCTTCTAAACTTGAAACAATTTATAATAGAATCCATGAGATTAGAACCCGTTTTGAAATCTTACATCGTGATGCATACATTATATACTTAGAATCACAACTCAAAAGTGAAGATAAAAAGGCTGCTCAAGAGAAACTCAAAAATACGCAAGAAAAATTACAAGAAGACTTTTCTTTTATAGCTACCTCTAACATCGGTGGTGAATTTATGGATCCAAGTAAACAAGAAAAAATCAAAGAAATAGCTACACAAGAGTGGATACGGAACTTTGATAACAGACTAGGTTTATCTGATGCTGAACTCCTTAACTATGCAGATTCCACCCCTACCCAAACTCCAAGTGTAGAAAAACTTCTAAGCGATAAGAAAGAGCATATTGTTAAAAGAGAAAATTTTGATTATGCAAAGTATAAAAAAGATGGTTTCACAACGGAGGTTCCCGAGTATTTGTATAATTATGGCGAAGTATATAATCTCTGTATCTCCAAAGGAACACTCTCAACTGAAGAAAGATTCAAAATTAACGAACATATAATTATGAGCATTAAAATGCTAGAACAACTTCCATTTCCTGCACATTTAAAAAATATTCCTGAGTATGCTGGTACACATCATGAGACATTAATCGGGACAGGATACCCTAGAGGTTTAACAAAAAAGGAGCTTTCAGTCCCTGCAAGAGTTATGGCTATAGCAGATATATTTGAAGCACTTACAGCATCTGATAGACCGTATAAGAAAGCTAAAACACTCTCACAATCTATTAAAATTATGAGTTTTATGGTTAAAGACCAACATATAGATGCTGACTTGTTTAAAATATTTTTAGAATCTGGTATTTATCTTGAGTATGCGAAAAAACATCTACAAGTTGAGCAAATAGATAGCATAGATATTAATAACTATCTTTCATAAATCATCTTCTTCTATAGCTTAAAGCTTCGAGTATATGTTTTTTCTCGATTAGCTTACTAGAATCTAAGTCTGCGATAGTACGACCAACCTTTTGCATTCTTTTTATGCTTCTAAAAGTTAATTCAAAGCGTTCTATCGCTTTGTCTAAGGTATCCTTGGCTTCATCATTGAGTAAACAATATTTTTCTATTTCTGCATCATTAAGCTTTGCATTAAAACTTTTTTGTCCTCTTTTTTTTGCATATATATGTGCTTGAACTACCATCTTATGTAGCTCTTTTGAACTATAGCTTGCGACATCTTTACTTGTTACACCTTGCATCACTACATTTAAGTCAATCCTATCTAAAAAGGGGTCTGAAAGGCGATTTTTGTACCTTTTAATTTCAAGATCACTACACCTACACTCTTTGTTTTTGTTTAAAAGGTTTCCACATGGACATGGATTCATAGCTCCAATAAAAAGAAAATCTGCTTCGTACTCCACCTTAGAATTTACTCGAGAGATTCTAATCTTAGAATCTTGCATTGGTTCTCTCAAAGCTTCTAAAACACCCCTAGAAAAATGAGGTAGTTCATCAAAAAATAAAATTCCCTTGTGTGCTAAACCGATTTCACCTATCTGCGCCTTATATGAACCACCACCAAATACACTCGCGAGCGTAGAACTATGATGAGGACTTCGCATAGTTCTGTGTGGTTTAAAATCTGGTTCTTGTAAATCCAACACTTGAAGCTTGGCAACATTGAGAATCTCTTTGTTATCTAGGGGTGGTAAAATGTATCGCATTCGCTTTGCTATCATACTTTTACCACATCCAGGACTTCCTTCATATATAATATTATGAAAACCACTTGCTGAAATAAGAGCTGCCCTTTTTGCGACCTCCTGTCCTTTTACATCTGAAAAATCTTCCATATACTCTTTAATAAAATAAAACTTATTTTCATTTATTTCATAAGATGGGTAGTCTATTGTGCTCTCCTTTATACTAGGAGTTATATTTTCTTGATTCTTCAAAAGCTCTATAGCTTGGGCGAGCGTATCTACACCATAAAACTCTATGTTTGGAATTTTTGATAATTTCATTAAACTTTCTTTTGGTACTATTGCTTTTTTGACAAGTTCTTGATTCGCCAACGAGAGTATTAGAGGATAAAGTTTCATATTTTCTTTTACTTTTCCATCAAGCCCAAGTTCTCCAAAAACAAACCATTCATCTAAGTCTTCATCAAGATAGTCTAAGGCAATAAGCAAAGCGATACTAAGATCAAACTGAGAGCCTTCTTTCTTTACATCACTCGGTGCTAAGTTGATGGTTATTCTCTTTGGTGGAAAAGAAAATTCATTACTAAGTAAGGCAGACTTTACTCGCTCTTTAGCCTCAGTTATAGCAGTTGAAGCCATCCCTACAATACTAAATGAAGGTAAACCTTTTGTCAGGGTTGATTCTACATTTACTATTTTTGCATCCATACCCTCATATGTTGCACAATATACACTTTTCATGATTCCAACCTTTTAGTAATTGGAAATAGTGTAACAAATAAATTAAGTAGGGGAAGATAATATGACGAAATGACATATTATTTAGAAGTTTTTCTCTCTTTTAAGCTTTTTTTATACTCTTTTTCAAATTTTCTTCTTCGTGATGATGAAAGTTTATCTATAAAAAGTATTCCATTTAAATGGTCATGTTCATGCTGAACAGCTATACTGAGAAGCCCATCAGCTTCTATAGTCTGCGTATTTCCATCTCTATCTTGATAACTAACACTAATCGTTTCAAACCTATTAATATCTTCATAAAAATCAGGGACACTTAAACATCCCTCTTGGTAAGTAGTCTCACCTTTTTCATTTGATAAAATAGGGTTAATCATCTCAATAAGATTCTCTTTTGGTTGCTCACCCTCTTCATCTGGTATATTTAAAATGAGTATTTCTTTAGCAACAGCTACTTGAACCCCTGCTAAACCTATACCATTTGTATTTATCATAATGGGGTACATTGCATCTAAAACCTGATGCAACTCTTCATCAAAACTTTTGACTTTTACAGATTTTTGCCGTAATCTTTTATCTGGGTATTCTACAATTTTTAAATTCATGTAATTAATATTCTTTAAAGACTTAAAAGTTCAACAGCATAATCTGTATCTTTTTCTTTGTATGCTTTTTCAACACCATTAATAGCAGCGACAACTATCTCTTCTACTGAGAAATCTGAATGAATATCGGTAATACCTATAGAAATCTTAAGTTGTATCTCACGATCAGCTAAAAAGAAGTTTGAATTTGAAACTAAATAACATAATCTTTCACTCGCTTTTTTCGCACTTTCAATGTCTGTATGCTTAAGCAACATTGAAAAGACACCATTTCCATAATGTGCAACAATATCACTTCTTCGAGAAGTTTTTAAAAGTAGTCTTGCTATTGTTCTTGTCATTAAAACTAGCGCTTTCTCGTTTGCTATAGTTGACTTTAAGTCACGAGATAATTCAATAACAATAAGTGAGCTTTTATGATTAAATTCTTTTATAAGTCCTATCTCTTGCTCTATTTTTGTCATAAGATACCGTTTATTATAGACACCGAATTTATTGTCAAAAATAGTTTCATTCTCAACATTTTTAATGATTCCAGCAGTCTCATCATATAATGACTTCATCTGTATACTTTGTTTTTTAACAATGGCATTTAATTTACTAATATCACTATCAAGTGCTGCTGCGACACTAATAGTTGCTTGATTATCTGCACTGTCCTCGAGCTCTTTTCTTCTCTTATCAAGAATTTTTGTCATTAAACTCATATTTTTATACAAATTTGCAGTTGTATTTAAAATATTTTTTATAGAAGAAAAGCCTTGTTTTAAACTATGCTCAAGTGCAATAGTAGTTTCAGCATCATTACTCTCTTCGAGTTCAAGCATTGATACAATTTGTTTTCTTAAGTTTTCACTCTTATCTTCTAAAAGTCTATCAAAGTAAAGTGAAAAATTATTGGGAGTTGGAGGAAGGTTATCTTCTATTAAAGAATGAAGAACTTCTTTTGCGTATATCTCTATATCACTTGAAGGACTATCCATATCTAAGGCATTACTGGATGGAGGAATAGAAGGCTCAGAATTATTATCAACAATATTACGACGATTTCTACTTCTTAAAGTTCCTGCCATTTTTCAATCCTTAGTCTTTATCGTTTTTCACTAATACTTCATCAATAACGCCGTAATCTAGTGCCTCTTTAGCACTTAAAAAGTTATCACGGTCTGTGTCTTTTTCTACAGTCTTAACAGTTTGTCCTGTATTCTTTGCTAAAATCTCATTTAGTTCTTTTTTCAT
>JAFLJZ010000101.1 GCA_022712775.1 Sulfurimonas sp. | reverse complement strand
GCACAACTAAACCAAGCCCCCACTTTACCAGATTCGGTACAACAAATTTTAAATCAACAACAATATGGTGATTTGGCATCGGCTGCAAACGGCACTTCTAAGCTTATTACTGTAGAAAACGAAGATGTACGATTGGTTTTTAATACCAAAGGAGGAGTAATTGAAGAAGTTGAATTAAAAGACTATAAAACTTACACTAAAGAGCCCTTGATTTTAGTAGATGCCAATAGTCGTACTCAAAAATTAATTGCCAAGCAAAATGGCCGGGAAGTTAATTTATACGACCTCTTTTATACGGTTGAACAAAAAGAAACCAACGACACCATTCAAGTTACATTTACCTTAACAAACGAAACAGGGGGAACCATAAAGCAACATTATTTTATACCCAAAAAAAATGGGTTTAAAATTGATTATAGAGTAGAATCCAATGGAATGAATGGTATTCTTACGAATGGGTTAACCCTTCATTGGAAAAGTGATTTAAAAGCGACTGAAAAAGATGTTACAACTTCCAGAGTAAAATCGACCATTACTTACTACCAACAGGATGGCACATTTGATGAATTAAGTGAGCGAAGTACTGACCCAGAAAATGAATCGGTGAGCAACTTAAGTTGGGTTGCCTTTAAACAGCAATTTTTTGCAGCTTCTGTTATTGCACCTAAAGGATTTTCTAATGGCAATTTAACTACCGAAGCCGATGTAAACCGACCAAATGTTGACAAAACAGCAACGGCAACCTTAACCATACCTACTACAGCATTAACCGATGGTAATTTAGAGCTTTCGTATTATTATGGGCCTAATAATTACCAAATAATGAAAAAAGTAGCACCCGGATTTAAAGAAAATGTGTACCTCGGAATTATCGGCATTGACCTGATTAATAAGTGGGTAGTGGTGCCTATTTTTAACTGGTTAGATAATTACATAGCGAGTTACGGGCTTATCATTTTCATTTTGGTGCTTATCATTAAATTAGCTCTATCGCCTCTTTCATATAAATCGTATTTATCTATGGCTAAGATGAAGGTACTTAAGCCTGAGTTGGATGAGATTAAGGAAAAACTGGGAGGCGATCAACAAAAGTTTCAGCAAGAACAGATGAAGCTTTACCAACAAGTGGGTGTAAACCCCTTGAGTGGCTGTATGCCCATGCTGCTGCAAATGCCTATTTTATATGCGATGTTTAGCTTTTTTCCCAGTTCAATAGAGTTACGGCAGCAACCGTTTTTATGGGCCGATGATTTATCAACCTATGATTCTATCATGAGCTTACCATTTGAAATTCCATTTTATGGCTCTCATGTAAGTTTGTTTGTGATATTGATGACGATTTCTACCATTCTTTACACCTGGAGCAATAACCAAATGAGTACGATACAAGGCCCAATGAAGACGATGAGCTATATGATGCCTGTGGTCTTTATGTTTGTGCTTAACAGTTTCCCTGCGGCATTAAGTTATTATTATTTCTTATCAACCTTAATTACGTTTGGGCAGCAAGCTCTCATAAAAAGGTATATTGATGAGGATAAAATACTAGCAGTTTTAGAAGAAAACAGAAAAAAAGGAGGCAAGAAAAAATCTAAGTTTATGGCAAAACTGGAAGATGCTATGAAGGCCAGTGAAGAAGCAAAAAAAGGGAAGAAAAAGAAGTAAAAAAGTTGATTTATTGACTGGTTTATATGTTTAGATAATAGTTATTTGATATTTGTAAATTGATAATTCAAGTATCAATTATTCTCATATCTTTGCTAATGCTTCATTTCTATATTCTAGTAGCATTACTCATTTTATAGGAATGATTTTTTTACAATAAATGCCATTTATTGGCAACACGTTTTTTTATGGGAAAAGTAATTGCAATAGCAAATCAAAAAGGAGGGGTTGGAAAAACAACTACCGCAATAAACCTTGCGGCAAGTTTGGCTGCTCTTGAATATAAAACTTTAATAGTTGATGCCGACCCTCAGGCAAATAGTGCTTCTGGCATTGGGATTGACCCTAAATCTATTGAAGCCAGTATTTACGAATGCATGGTAGATGGA
The DNA here is from genome assembly GCA_022712775.1 of Sulfurimonas sp. Next base: position 473 of record JAFLJZ010000101.1, on the reverse strand, counting down.
GTTCCTGTAGAAGAGGCTATTTTAGAAACCAATATAGATTATCTGCATTTAATACCTTCTAATATTGATTTGGTAGGAGCTGAAATCGAAATGATTGATTTGGAGAATAGAGAGGAAAAAATGAAAGTTGCCCTCGCTCCTATTATTGAAAACTATGACTTTATCATCATCGATTGTTCACCTTCATTAGGGTTAATTACCATTAATGCCATGACGGCAGCTAACACTTTGTTAATACCGGTACAATGTGAATATTTTGCCTTGGAAGGGCTTGGTAAATTATTGAATACCATTAAAATAATTCAATCTCGCTTAAATCCTGAGCTTGAGATTGAAGGCATACTGCTCACTATGTACGATACTCGTTTACGTTTATCAAATCAGGTGGTAGAAGAAGTTCGTACTCATTTCCAAGATATAGTATTTGACACCATCATTCCTCGAAATATAAAATTGTCCGAATCACCTAGTTT
>JAFLJZ010000100.1 GCA_022712775.1 Sulfurimonas sp. | reverse complement strand
ACCAAAAGATTTACTTGGTGATGTAACGCTTGCTCTTCCTGATAGATATTTTGATGATGTAGTTGAGAACCTAAGTATTGATGAACTCTCACATGCTGTTACGGAGTTAGAATCAGATGACAGAGCTGATTTTATGCAAGAGCTTGAAGAAGTTGATGAAAGTGTCGCTTTACAGGTTTTTGAGAAGCTTGACGAAGAAGATAAACAAGAGCTTACACATCTTCAAAAGTATGAAGAAGATGAAGCTGGTTCGTATATGCAACTTGAAATCTTTACTGCGCAAAAGCATGAAATTGTCCAAGATGTAATTAAAAGATTTGCACGTTTACGAAAAGAGAATGAACTTGAAAATGTTCAAAATCTTTTTATAGTGAACAAGGAACATAAGCTTAAATATGCTGTTGGTTTAGATGAACTTCTTATTTTTGATTTTTCAAAAACAGTTTTTGAAAATATAGAACTTAGTGATGATAGTTTCGAGCCAATTAAAGCAGAAGACAGAGATGATATAAAAGAGATAGTTCATATATTTGAAGAGTATGACTTATCAGTTTTAGCGATTGTAAACGCTTATGGAATCTTACAAGGAAGAATTACTTCTGATGATATTTATGATGTTATCCAAGATGAGGCAACTGAGCAGATGTATAATCTTGCTGGGGTTGATGATGAGGCTGAAGATGATGATGAGATTCTTCAAGCGGGTAAAAAAAGAGCTACATGGTTAGCTTTAAATCTTTTTACAGCAATAGCTGCTTCTTTTGTGATTGCTATGTTTGCTGATACCTTGCAAAGTATGGTGGCTCTGGCTATTTTGATGCCCATAGTAGCTTCTATGGGTGGTAACGCGGGCACGCAGAGTTTAACGGTTGTTGTAAGACAGTTAGCTTTACGGGAGATATCACAGGGTGATGCTAGAAGAATTATTAAAAAAGAAGTAACTATCTCTCTTGGTAATGGTATTGTATTTGCTATAATAATGGGAATGATTGCCTATCTTTGGTTTGGAATTGAATTACTAGGAGTTGTAATTGCTCTAAGTATGGTTATTAACCTTGTGATGGCTGGCTTGTTTGGTGCCTTTGTACCACTTTTATTAAAAAAACTGGATGTAGATCCAGCGATTGGTAGTACAGTTATACTGACTACCGTAACCGATGTTGTGGGATTCTTTAGTTTTTTAGGGCTTGCAACATGGATTATATTATAACTAAAGGATATTGTAAAACTTGGATTTATTGATACTATATTTCGCTCTTGCAGTAGGAATATCATTTATATGTTCGGTTCTTGAAGCCGTACTTTTGTCTACAAATATGTCATATATTTCATTAATTGAAAAAGAGAACTCTAAAGTAGGAAAACTTCTTCGTATTCAAAAATTAAATATTAGTAAGTCTATAGCATCTATTTTAATTTTAAATACTATTGCACATACTCTTGGAGCTGCTGCTGTTGGTGCGCAAGCTGCTATTTTATTTGGTAATGATGCAGTTGTAATTATATCAATAATTATGACATTTGCTATACTTTTTTTATCAGAGATAATCCCTAAAACCATAGGGGCTCTGTATTGGAAACAATTAGCGCCAGCTTCTGCGTATGTGATTAGAATTTTTATATGGATTACATACCCCATTATTTTAACGACGCTTTTTGTTACAGATAGAATCTCCAAAGGGAAAAAAGATGCGCATACGCTGACAAAAGAGGAGCTTTTAGAGAGTATGCTTTTAAGTGAGGATGATGGTATTATAGATGAGCAAGAATCTGATGTAATTGAAAATATTTTGAATCTTGATAATATAAAAGTAAGTGAAGTATTAACTCCAAGATCTGTAGTATTCGCACTTGATGAAAGTATGACAATACAAGAAGTGATAGATACTGAACCCAATATTTTCAAGTTTTCTCGTATCCCTATCTACAAAGATTCTATAGAAGAGGTTACTGGAATTGTACTAACGAAAAAGATTTTTCAACAAGCACTACAAGATGGAAGTGTAAGTGTTGGAAGTATTAAAAGAGACATCTTTTCTCTAAATGAAAATATACCTGTGAGTAAGGCATTGGATATGTTTATTGCTAAAAAAGAACATATGTTTTTAGTAATTGATAATTATGATCAAACAGATGGAATTATTACCTTAGAAGACTGTGTTGAAACTATTTTGGGCGTTGAAATTGTTGATGAGAGTGATACAACTATTGATATGCGAGAATTAGCAAAAAATAAAATGAAAGCGAAACGTAAAGAGAAAGAAAAAGAGGGCAAGTAAACCCTTTTTTACATTCCTGGAATTCTTGGAATTTTCCCAAGTTTTGAATAACGACAATATACTCCCCAAGCTTTTTTAAGCCAATGCCCAATGAATGGCATTGGAATCATAAAAGCTCTTTTTTCATCTCTATAAATCATAGCAGCACCATCCCCACTATCCATAACACAAAGAATATTAAGATGTTCGTTATAGCCTTTAAAATTAGTTGTACCTATTTCTCTTTCTTTAATATTATGCGCAACGTTCCTTGCCATAACTTCCGCTATATGACCTTGTTTGGCTCTCCATTCATATCCTTCAAGAGAAGCAATATCTCCTATCGCATAAATATTTGTAGGCATAGTCTCATTTACTACATCTTCAAAAATAACCTGTGAAAAATCATCTGTTTTAATAAAGCCAGCATCATTCATAGGCAGACCTGATTTTTTTAAAACACCATGACCATCACCCGCTGGTATAAACATAGTAAAGTCTGATTCTAATCGTGTATCGTCTTCAAATACAATACTCTTCTTAAGAAACCTATCTATCTTTTTTCCAAAATGTGTTTTTATATCAAGGTTGTCAAAAAACTTGCCCATCATTTTTAAAGCCCCAGGTCCCATTCTTTTTCCAGGTTCTGCCATTGGAGCAAAAAAAGTAAGTTCATAATTGTCACGAATACCTTTTTTCTTAAGAAGATTATGTAGGTTAAAGAGTAACTCAAATCCAGGTCCTCCACGAACAGCTGAAGTATCATTTGGGTTTGCTCCAAAACCAAAACAAATTTTCCCACTTCCTTTCTCAATGAGTGCATCTATCTTGTCTCGAATTAGTAGAGCTTGTTCTGGTGCACCACAGATTGAAAGAGTGTTCGCTACACCTTTTGGTTTCATTTTATGAGCACCCATAGCAAGGATAAGATAATCATAATCGTTTAAAATTCTTCCACTCTCTAGTGTAACCTTACTTTCTTTTGCAGAGATGGCCTTTACGGGGTCGATAATAAGACTGAATCCATGAGCCTGCTGAAGTTCTTTTAAATCGATACAAACATCTTTAAATTCACTCTCACGAGTAGGTATCCAAATAGATGTAGGATAAATATAGAAATAATCTCTATCACTCACAAGTGTAACATTGAATTTTTGTTTTTTTAGGTAGATAGCTGCTTCAACACCAGCAAACCCACCACCAAGAATTAGAATATTTTTCATTTATTTTCCTAATATATTTATTTAGATTATATGCAATGCTACACTAAACTGGCTTAATCTTGTTTTTGTTTATAAGATAAACGGCTAGGATACTAATAGTACCACCAAATAAGATATGAAACTCAATAGGTTCATCTAAGATTACATTTGCACTTAGTAAAGCAAAGATTGGAACTAAAAACATAAAAGAGCTTGTTTTTTGACTTCCAAGTTTTCCACTAGCGATAAAAAAGATAGTAGTAGCTATAGTTTGACCAAATAGGGCTAAATAAATCAGAGCAATCCAGAATCTAGTATCTTGTTCAAAAATTGCTAAGAGATTAGAATCGTATGCATAACTAAATGAAGCTACAGTAGCTACAATGGAGATTAAAAAACTATAGTGGATAGGATGTATATGTTTGTGTGAGTGTTGAGAGAGGATTGTTACTCCAGCCCAGATGATAGCACATAATAAAAAGTATGTATTTGAACCATTAAAAAATAATGAAAAATCATTTAGTTGAAGTATTATAAAGCCACCTAAAATCCCAATTGAGAGTCCAATATACTGCATGGATGATAGTTTAGTATTAAATATCAAAGCTACTAGGATAAAAGTCATGATAGGGCTTAGCGTTGTGATTATGACACTCCCTGAACCAGCATAACCATATTTTACACCTAAAAAAGAAAAAATCATAAAAGCAATATTTAAAATAGAACTACCGAGTACATATTTTATATTTGAGTGGTTTATTTTTAGTGGTGTTTTAAAAAAGTATAGGATAGGTAAAAAGGCGATGGACATTATAAAAAATCTCCAAAAGATGATTACATCCATTGGTAGTTCTATAGTGAGTATTTTTAAAGCAGTCCAGCCACCACCCCAAAGGAGCATGGCTAGAATAAGTAAGTATGTTATACTATTTTTTTCTAATACGAATGTGACAAGAAGAACATTGTCTTAAAAGCTGAGAATAATCTTCTATAGCCTCATCCATATCACCAGTATCCATAGATATAATTAAGTCTTCAGCATACATTTTAATCATCTTTGCTCTTTTTTTAGCAAATTTGCCTGCAGCTGCTTTTTCTGAAGGAAGATAAGTTGATGCATCTGTTGTTATCATAGAATCAAGACTTGCAATTAGTCTCGTAGTAGATTCTTTGATTCCAGCAGGATTATTATAAAAACCCGCTCTTTGAATATCAACAACTGCACTTAACATAATTCTCATGTCAGCAGCTAGTTTTGCTTGAGCAGTTTTATCACCTTGTGCAAATAATGAAGATGTTAATAGTAGTGCCATAATAGCAATTATAATTTTTTTCATAGTACCTCTTTTAGTATTGAATTATTTCTTTAGTGTATTCACTAAGTGCTACCATTGTAGCAGAATCTGAAACTTTTTTCTTTGCTTTTCTTTTTCCACCGTAGAATTTTTTAAATTCTGGTTTAAAAGTTTTGAAATATTCGTGAAATTTATCTGGACCAACAACAGCTGATGCCCATAAAGTATCATCTTCAGCTACTTCGATTACAATTGCTGCTAAAGGTTGCTCAGCAGGTCCACCAAGAACCTTACAGCCTTGATTTACATCGTATGCAGCTAAGTGAGATGAACAAACCATAACTCCACCTTTTGAACCATCTTCTGGAGCATAAGACATAGTCTCTTGACCTTTTTTACAATACTGTAAAAAACTATCTTCAGGTGTAGGGTGTGCAAGCTGATGCGCACAAATTGCACTATAAGCTACGATAGTTCTTTTTGCTCCAACTCCACCTTTCCAAACATACTTATCTCCACAAGCAGAAACCAGAGCTACATCTTTTGCTGTAGGCTCTGGCATATCTAATAAAATTGCAGGAGTAGAAACGAAAGGATAGTTAAACACATAGTTTACTTCTTTTTTTAATGCACTTACTTTAATAGGTTTCCCTGCCGCATCCATTAATTGTACTTTTTCAAATGCTTGAAAAACAACACCGTCTTCAGCGTGTAGTGTTCCTGTGATAGTTGAAGGTGAAACTGCTACTAAAGCACCTGTCGCACCAACAACTTTTAGAAAATTTCTTCTTTCCATTAAGTATCCTTTTATAAGTTTTTTTAATTGTCAATAACAATTCTAATCAATACCATATTATTAGTTAGAATTATTATTGAAGTAAAGAAGGCTCTTAAGCCTTCTTAAAGTTTGGAGAGTTAAATGCTTAAGCGAATAAATCACTTGTGATACCACGGTACCAGTCACGAAGTGCTTTTGCAGTGTTTTTAGAACGATATTTACCACTTGGAGCTTTAGGAACATGCCCTTTACCCTTAATAACTGAACCAGTCCAGCTAAAGTCATGAGTAACCATAATTCCTTCTTCTGGACCGTCACCAACCATAGAAAAACATACATTAGCAGCTTTAACTGGCTTAGTTTTAACACCAAGAGTATATGATTTACCATGTAAACGGTGAGCAATTTCAGCAGCACATTGTTTACCAGCCCATACAGCAGTTTGACCTGATGGTGGGATTGCATGACCAACGATATCGCCAACTGCATAAACATCTTTATCAGTAGCAGTTTGGAATGTACAACCAGCCATCTTAACTTTATGGAATGCATCAGCAGTAGTTTTTAATGTTGCCATTTGTACAACTGGACTTGCTTTATGAGTAACGATTAAGTTACAAACTTGATACTTGTGAGATTTTTTCACAGCTTTCATGATTGGATCTTTATCTTCATCTAATTTACCTGTTGCTACCATTTGAGTGTAGTGAACTATTTTACCTTTTACATCAACATCATCAACTTTTGCATGGTGAACATATTGAATCATATTTCCAAAGATATCTTTTGCAGACTCTTTAAATGCACCCATTTTTGCAAATTTAGCACCAGGAACAAGTACAATTACTTTACCTTGAATATCTTCTTTTTTCATATAAGCAGCAATCATGGCAGCTCTTTCATATGGAGCAGGAGGACAACGGAATTTACCCCATGGAGCAGCAATAACAACATCACCATCATCCATACCCATTAGTTGACGCTCTAGTGCAACATGCTCAGAACCTGAAATCATTGCAGCTGGACAAGCTCTTGCAACTTCTGCTATATGAGATTTTGTCCAAGTTGGAAATTGACCTTCATAGTTATAAGCAATACCCGGAGATAATACTAGAATATCATAACCAATTGTACCAGCAGCAGTAGTTACTGTTTTAGCAGCACGATCAATACCGATAACTTCTGATTTAACGAAACTGTAACCATATTTATCAACTGGTTGCGCATAATCAAAAACAAATTTACCTAAAGTCATACCTTCTAATTTACCTAAGTAAGTATTAGAAACTGGACAAGCCATGAAAGTGTCATTTTTTTCAATTACACAAACATCAAAGCTTTTATCAGCTTTTTTTAAGTTGTTCGCAACTGTAAGACCACCCATACCACCACCGATGATAACTACTTTATGATGCCCAAGCATTTTACCAGTAGTTCCTGCCGCTGCTGTTCCAGTTGCACCTGTATTACAACCACTTAGTGTTGTTGCTGCTACTGCAGCTACTCCAACTGCTCCTACTTTTAACGCGTCTCTACGATTCATATTCATTGTTTCCCCTTGAATTGTTGTTGTGTTTCAAAAATCAAATAAGATTTTCGGACTGCGAAAATATTACAATCTATAATGTTAATCCAAACTTAACCTAAATTACCATTTTAGTAGACAAATACTCCTACCTTTTATTCATAATAAGTGATAGTTATGTTTAGGTGACTTATTGGTATCACATTCATATCACAAAGGTATTTAGGCCCCTATTTAAAGGGATTTAGATAATATAAATCATATAATGCTGGCTTATAATGGTGGTGAAGAATAAATTTTTATTATTTATCACATTTTTCAAGAGAGTATGTAGAAAAGTAACAAATGTCTTAAATTTCTAGCTTTTATAAAAAATGCTTATTTAGCCAAACTGATAATACGTATAAGCCCCAGATATGTTGCTTAAAATTTCCCTTGCTTGAAGCTTCTAAAAGCCCAAGAAGTTCTTTAGATTTAAATATTTTTGTTTTGTTATTCACTTCTATAATCAATTGTAATTTACTCGAATCTATTAGATATTCCATATAGGGGCTAGAAAAACCTTTTTTATTTCGCTGGGTAATTCTTTCTCCAACTAAAGGTTTTACTATAGATTTTAAAAGTGATTTTGTTATTGAATCTTCATAACGTAAAGATGGTTTAATGCTAAAGATTACAGATATTAATTCATGATCTAAAAAGGGTGTTCGCGATTCTATACTATGTGCCATACTCATTCGATCAAGCTTTGTTAAAAAATGTTCAGCTTGAAAAAGTTGTAAGTCTATATAACTATACCAAATACTTTCATCTTCGTGAGCAGATAATTCAAACTTATCCCTATATGGTTTTAAGTATTTAAGGGCTTGATTGTCTTTTACATTTCTTTTCATAAGGGCATTTTTTTGTAAGTCTGTAAAGTTTTCACCTGATGTCCGAAAAAGGAGCTGAACATTAAATATTCTTTTATAGTATTCCCATTCTCTATTTTGTGAATAGTTTGATTTAAAATAGTTCTTTAACCAGTTTTTATTTTTGAGTGAAGAAGCAGTTTGAATATCTAAAAACTCAAAATACTGTCTATATCCTAAAAATATTTCATCACTTCCTTCTCCACTAAGAACAACTTTATAGCCATCTTTAGCAATATCTTTAAATAGTAAGTACAGAGGAATAGAAGCAGGGTCATTAAGGGGTTCATCTAGGTGATTTAAAACTTTATCACTTGCATTTATAAAATCATTTTTAGAAATAATAATTTCTTTATTTTTTAGACCTAAAATTTCTGCACTCTCTCTTGCGTTGTTTCTTTCGTCGTACTTTGTATATTCTTTATAGCCTAAGGTATATGTTTGAAGGTTCTTACCAAGTTGCGAGGCATAAGCATTAATAGTAGCACTGTCAATACCTCCAGAGAGTAGGGAAGCCATTGGAACATCAGCATTTAGTCGTAAGGCTATAGAATCTTTGAGCAATGATTCTAGTGTAAATATAGCTTCATCACGCGAAGTAATTATATTTGGTGTAATTTCTAAGAGGTCAAAATATTTTTTTACTTCTATCTTTTTGTCATGTAAATCATATTTTAAATATTCTCCCGCCCCTAATTTTTGGATACCCTTAAAAAATGTATGCGGTGGTGTTGGAGCTAAAAAAGAAAGATACGACATGAGTGCATCTTCATTCATCTCTTTTTTATGTAAAAAAGGAACGAGAGCTTTTATCTCAGATGCAAATATAAAGCTTTTTGTGTATAGGTAAAACAAAGGTTTTTTCCCAAGTCTATCTCTAAAGAGGTAGAGCGTATTATTATCAAGCAAGGCTATAGCAAACATTCCACGAAACTTTGAGACAAAATCTATTCCCCATTTTAAGTATGCGGCAATGATTACCTCTGTATCTGAAGTGGTTTGAAATGAAAAAGTATTTTTAAGCTCTTTTTTTAAGGCTTTAAAGTTATATATTTCACCATTAAAGGAGAGTAAAATATGCTTATATTTAAAGGGTTGATTTGCTTTTGTTTGTGTATCTATAATGCTAAGTCTATGATGTGCGAAAAACAACTCATTTGTTTGTACGATTCCACAATGATCTTTACCCCGATGTGAAAGTGTGGACAAGGCAGTTTTCGCTTGTGTTTCATTATATTCACCTATGATTCCAAAAATACTACACATGAAAGAAGCCTACTGTGATATCATTTTCCATGTAATTATCTTTGAGAATAATTCTTTGTACATTTAAGCTTTTCGCGATTTTTTCTATTTGTAATGTTGAGAGATAATTATAGGTATCACTCTCTTTACTTCCGTGAAGAATGTTAAATACAAATCCTTTTCTTGATGCACTAAAACAATTTCGAATGAAGAGATGTGTTTCAAAGGTATTTAGAACATTCATAGCGCCACTACAAATATAATAGTCTGCGTAGGGTATCTCATCTTTTGTAATATCTGCTTTGATGATTTCTTGTTTTGTTCGCTCCCTAGCGATAGAAATCATATCAGATAAAGAGTCTATACCTATATATTTATGAAGGGTATGTTTTTGATTCTGTATATAAGTATGGAAGTCTCCAAAACCACATCCAGCATCTGCTAAAGAATTTATGCTAGAAGGGAGTAAACTAAGTAAAATATCAAAACGAAGATTTTGGGTTTCTTGAGATGTCCAGTTGACACCTTGAGCAGAAGTTCCATAGGTATTGATAGCTGAGGTATAAAATTTTTCACTATCAATACGAGGCATAATAGCGTTTAGCGAAAAACCCTATCTATATCTTTACTAATAGCACCTGGGACAGTTGCTATCTTCATAAATTGGGACATCTTAAGCATAGGGTACATAACAGCGATATAATACTGAGGTGCTAGCATAAAAGCCTTTCCATTTTCGATAAGAACAGGGTAAGGAAGAAGACCAGCATTTTGGTACCCTGTTTTTTTAACAAACTTTGTAGTTCTTTTACCAAGTTTTACACCAATAAGAATACTACCATTTTCTAAATGCTGCTCAAACACAAGTTTTTTAGATTTTTTTGCTTTTGCGAGTAGTTCTTTATTTGTACCTTCAGATACAAGTTTCATATCTTGGTAGTACGGCATGTTTTCCATAAATTGGAATCTCTCTAAGACTCTAAATTTGACCATCTCTGTAGAATTTTTTACTGCAGGAAAGGCATCTCTAAGACTTTTTAATGTTGCCTCTGCAAGTTCTTTATCATACTTTTTTTGCATAAATGCTCGCATAAGATAAATAGGGTTTGAAATAACTACTATTTTATTTTTTGCATCAACCGTAATGCGTAGTGCGGCAGCAAATCCACGTGTAGTTTGACTTGCAACTTTTTTTATCGCGTCATTTGTAAATACAATAGAAGTAACAGTACCTTTTTTATCTATTTTAAAAGTACTTAAAATATTAAATCCAGCGCCTACTAATTTTCCTTTCACTTCATCAACACTTATAAGCTCTGTATGAAGATACGCAGTTACCCTACCATCTTTAATATCTCCAACAAGTGCTTCAATTTTTTTATGACTGCGGTCGACATTAAATCTTGCTGGTGCTACATTCGTAGAAAAAATAACTTCTTTCTTAGGGTAGTATCTTTGCATATTTTTTTCTTCTACTAAATTACCTTCACTATCTAGTACAATTAATTTAGGAACTTTAACTGTTACTGGAACAGGTACTGGAACTGGTGGCATAACAACAATTATTTTATTTTCTTGGACTTTTGGAGCTTGTGTACTCATTGCTTCAACAATTTTTTTTTCTGTTGTTACTTCTTTTGGTGTTATTCTTTCAGCTTTTATGACTTCTTTTACTTTTTCAGTTGAAACAATAGTAGTTACTTCATCTGCTACTATTTTGTTTGTTTCAATAATTTTCTCAGGAGTTTTCTTTTGTGCGATTACTTCTGTAATTATTGCTTCTTTTGTTTCAACTGTTTTTTCAGGAGACTTTGTAGGTGTAATAATTTCTTTAGTTACCGCTACTTTTGTTTCAGTTATTTTTGTCTCAGTATTTTGTTCTTGGACTATCTCTGCAAAAGTAGTTTCAGCTTGTTTTTCTATAGTGTCTTGAGCAAAAAGTGTACTTATACTTAAAAGTGTAAGTGTTGTTATTTTTGCTAAATATATTGTTTTCATATGTATTCCTAAATATTTATTTGAGAAGTTCTACTTCTATCCTACGGTTTTTTGCTTGTCCATCAGCTGTCGTATTGTCAGCTATTGGATTTTTAGCACCCATTCCTATAGCTGTCAGTTTTGTTAACTTAACGCCATGTTTTATGAGAGTGTTCATTACAGCATTTGCTCGTCTTTGTGAGAGCTCTTTGTGGTTTGTTGCTCCCTCTTTATCTGCGGTAAATCCATAAATAATTACTTGGTAGCTTTGATTGTCTTTTAGAAAGCTTGCAAACTCTTTTATATCTTCTTGATACGCAGAAGAAACCGTGTGGTTCGCTTGGATAAAATAAACTTTTAATGAGATAACTTGTGGACAACCATTCTCATCAACAATAAAGTTTGTTGGAGTGTCAGGACATTCATCTCTATCATCATAAATACCATCTTTATCGCTATCAGGTGTACAGCCATTAGAATCGACCTCTTCACCTACTGGTGTTTGAGAGCATTTATCATATCTATTTATAACACCATCATTGTCATCATCCTGCTCTTTTTCAGTTTTTTGAGTGTTCAAAGAAATGTCTGCTTGTACTGATACTTCTATTTTTTCTACAGATACAGGAAGGATAAATGGAAAATCTGCACTTGTAATCTCTTTTGCATTTATATCAAGTGTAGTTATAAGTGACAATATAAAAAAGATAACTGGCATATACTTCACTCCCGTGCAAAATTTTAAAGGACACTTATCATATAGTATCTAACGTATAAATTTTCTTAACTTTTAAGTTAAAAGAGTTTTCTACAAGTAATGAGGGTCTTTTTGTGTAATAATTGGACAAATATTGGAAGGATAGTTATATGAATAGAGAAAGATTGGTCTTAGGTGGTGGGTGTTTTTGGTGTGTAGAAGCAGTTTTTTCAAATGTAAAAGGGGTTTTGTCTGCGATTAGTGGTTACACTGGCGGTAAAAGACCTAACCCCACATATGAAAATATTTGTACAGGTTCCACTGGTCATGCTGAGATTGTTGATATACTTTTTGATGGGGATATTATATCGAGAGAAGAGCTTTTAGATATATTTTTTGAAGTACATAATCCTACTACTCTAAATACTCAAGGTGCTGATAGAGGAACACAATACCGTTCTGTAATTTATTATGAAAATGAAGAAGAGAAAAGTCAAATCTTAGAATCAATACAAAAAGCACAAGTTGATTTTTCGGATAAAATAGTTACAGAAGTTAGTAAATTATCAGAAGTTTATCCAGCAGAAGGGTACCATCAAAATTATTATAAACTAAATAGCTCTCAAGGGTATTGTCAGGCAGTAATTGCACCAAAACTTCAAAAGTTTATGAGTAAGTTTCCTCAAAACCTAGAGGATAGTTTATAAATCTTTTAAAATACAAGGAACATCATCCTCGTGTTTAATCTCATTAAAGTCGTTAATTTCAGCATTTACAG
>JAFLJZ010000099.1 GCA_022712775.1 Sulfurimonas sp. | reverse complement strand
TCAGTTGCAGGAATGCCTATAAAACCCCTATGATACGGGATTTAAAGCATTTTAAAAGCACTATTTCACTATAATATATCTATTATATTAAGGATTGGTTATGTTAAAAAAAACTGCTGGATTTTCAGCGGTTTTTAGAGATAAAAAAAGAGAAGAAGATTTTAAGAACAAACATAAAATCGGTAAGAACTCTTTTACAAGAACTAGAAAGCTAGGATTTGATAAAATTATGACCATGATGATTAAAAAGAGCAATAAGTCTTTACAGAACTCTCTCAACGATACCCAATTAAATTTAGGTGAAGATGTAACTATCACTAATAGTGCATATACACAAGCTAGAAAAAAACTAAATTATACAGCCTTTAAAGAGTTTTCAGAGATGGCTCGAGATATGTTCTATGAAGATGGTGAGTATGAAACCTATAAAGGCTATAGAGTACTTGCAATAGATGGTTCAGTCACAACACTTCCAAATACAGTAGATGTAAAAAAAGAATTTAATCCTATGAAGGTTAAATGCCAAATCAAAGACTTTGCTAAAGATGTATCCCAAGCTAGAATCTCATGTTTATTTGATGTACTTAATAATATTGCAATAGATTCATCCATCACTAACAAAAATAAAAGTGAAGATAATGACCTCATTGTTTACGATGAGAGAACTTTAGCACTACAACACCTATACGATTGTACACTAGATGATTTAACTATCATGGACAGAGGCTATCCTTCATTTGAGTTATTCGCAGCAGTTCATAATAATACAAACATACTTTGTAGAATTAGAACAAATATCTTCTCCAAAGCAAAATTCTTGTTTGATGCATATTCAGAGAAGAAGGATGTAGTAATTGAAATAAATGCACCTAAATATTTGAGAGAACAACTACGGGAAAATAATATTCCTACAAAGATGAAAATTAGATTTGTACAAGTTATTTTAGACAATGGTACTGTTGAAGTATTAGCAACTAATGTGCTTGATACAGAGAGGTTAAAAACATCAAACTTTAAAGAGCTATACGCTCTAAGATGGGGTATTGAAACATACTTCGATCTCATTAAAAACAGATTAGGATTAGAAAATTTCACAGGTCAAACAGCCCTCGCAGTAAAGCAAGACTTCTTTGCAACTATATTTCTAACAAACTATGAGTCTGTAATGACTTATGATATGAACGAAGAGCTAAAAGAAAAAACCAAAGACAATAAATATATCCAAAAAGTGAATAAAGCAGTTTCTTTCAATCTTATAAAGCATAAGGTGTTTGATTTACTCTACCTAGACAATCCACTTGATGAGATGCTAGAACAGATGGAAAAGTTGTTTTTAACCAATACAATAGTTATAAGACCAAATAGGAAGTCAAAACCTCGGCTTGATAAAGATATACATAAATCTACAATATCCACAAACTCGATAAACCATCTAAAAAGGAAGAAGAAAAATGTTGGAAATTAATCATCTGGAAGTCCGTAATATAGGTGCTTTTAGGCTTAACTTAATGCCGTTGTGGGGGGGGGGGAAATCAGTTTGTTTATGATTTTATGTGTAAATTTGTATACATGTAAAGTATTCTTCTTGGCAAATCTAAATTGACTTACCAAATGTGTAATTGCTAACTCGATACTTTAATTTCTTTCAAATCTTTGTCTAATACCTCCCTTAAGCATTTGTTGCATAGTATATTGTGGATAAATTTTATTCAGTGCAATATTTGCAATCTCTTCTTTTGTCCTTGCTGAAATCGAATTTATTCCAGCTATGATATTGTCTGCCAACGACTCGTTAAGCCCCAATATTCTTTGTTCTTTTAAAACATATCCTTTAGAATCTATAATATAGATTAGCAATCTGTTTGTATAGGTATTAACTCTCGTGTTTGGCATTAAAGGTAAATCAAAACTCATATGCTTATATTTTAAAATTAAAAATGGAATCTCATAATTTTGATAAATAACACTAAGACTACTTTTAAGTTCTTTTTGCTCTTTTTTTGTAATAGAGTTTAAGACAATAAATACTTCAATCCCTATTTCACTTCTATTCATAAATGTTCTATCTCCTGTTTCTTTCTCTAACATTTTGAGCATTTCAGCAGGCACTTGTTTATTTGTTTGTAAAATTTCTAACATTTTAATCCTCCTTAGATTGTTTATGTTTGTTTGTGCCAATAGACACGGCTTCATCTTCTTCCGATAAAAGTAAACTGAGTCGTTTTTCTGCCATCTGTGACTCCTCATCATGATTAACAACATCTGCTTTATAGTAGTGTTTAACTGTCACTTTGGAATTATCAGAATGCCCAAGCATCTTTCTTGTAGCTTTTAGCTGAGGGTGCTTGTTATCCACTGATCCGCTTAACATATGATCATACGCAAAGCTTAATCCTGTGCTAAGTCCTAAGGTTGCAGCAGAGTTTCTTGAAGAACCCATAGTTTTATACGCAACACCTATCTCTTTTAAAAAAGGTTGAAAATAATTTCTGTTAATATCATCTCCACTAAACCAGTGAGTACTTTTTTTCTTTCTTCCATGTGGAACAAAAATGTATTCATCTTCGTATGCACTAGTTAAGTACATCTCATTAAGTAGCTTTATTGTGTTAGTAAATGCAGTTATCTCCCTGTTGTGATTTTTATTTCCATTTATCCCTTCAGTTACGCCATTTTCTTTTGTAATCGCTCTACGAATATAAATTTTATTTTTTTCAAAATCAATATCTTCCCATTTTAAACCAATTACTTCGCAAGGTCTTGGAGCATATAAAAATAGTATGTTTAAAAAAACTTTTAACCAGCCTTCTGACTTTGAGATTATTTTGATAACTTCTTCTTTTGTGTATGCTTTCTTTTTGGAAGTGTTTTTAAATTTGATTGGTGCAATTCTTGGCGATAAAAAAGGATTTGGACTAATTAAGTTGTGATAACTTGCAGCATCAATTATATTTTTAAAAACTCTTTTTATTTTTGCACACCGATCTCCGCTATAGGGTGCATCATCTTTTGTACGAATAACACCATCTTTTAATGCATATAAAAATGTAGCTACATCTTCATCTGTAATATCTTTGATTTTATATGCACTAAAATAGGGAGAAATTATTTTTTCAAATATACGAATTTTATCTTTTTGTGAAGAATAACTGCCGTTACCAGGGTTTTCAATCAAAAATCTTAAGCCATATTCTTTAAAATTTTCAACTTTTTTTTCTTGCTTGTTTGCTTCATTTTTATCTGCAATCAACTTTAACAAAACTTGACGGCGGCTATTTGCATGTGCAAACTTGTATCCATTTTCATCGGCTTTTTTACCTGTTGACAAATTCCAATCTTTTTCATCAACTCTTCCATTGACATAAATATGTCCATTTTTCATGGTAAAGCCTATCGGTAAATCTTTTGAAGTGTATGCAATTGAAGTATTCAACTCACGCATTTCACAATCTCTCTTATATTTTTAATAGGACAAGTTGCAATCATTTCAAGTGCAGTTTTTCTAGTCATTACTATGTGACTATTTTTTATATAAAAGTCTACATCTTCTGTGTATAATCGTCTTAGCTTTCTAGCAAGACCTGCTCTACTCCAACCTGTTCGCTGAGCAAGATACGAAAGAGAAAACTCTTCCGGCATCAATATGAAGATTTTCTCTTCCAACTCTTGCTTAATAGCAAGTATCATATTTTTTAACTCTAGTGCTTCTATGTTTTTCATGTGTTACTCCTTTACCGTCCCCGGTGCACGAAAAACTGAAATGGATACTTAGTTAAAAGTTACCTTTTTCAATTCAAGATCTACATCTCTAAAAAATAATTCTCCTAAAAGAAGTTCTCTTTATAACACATATTATATAGCACATATAATTAATTAAATATTAAAGGAGATACTTTTTAGTCTTTTAGTAGTTTTTAACACCTCATTATTAAATATATTTAATGACTTGTATATATTTTTAAGAAAATTTATATATTCAAGCTATAATATTAAATATATTTAATGTGAAATGGATTTATTTATGAATAAACTAGAGATAGGACGATTAATAAAGAATAGAAGAGTAAAGTTAAAAATTACTCAACAAGATATATCTGACATGACAGATATTAGCACTCCAATTATATCATCGCTTGAAAATGGAACTTCAAATATTTCTTTAAGTAATTTGTTAGAGATGCTTGATGTTCTTGGTCTTGATATAAAAATAGATGTTAAAGAGAAATAGTAGATTATGCATAAAGCAAAAGTAATAAGAAATAAGAAAGATGTAGGACTTTTAAGTAAAGAAGATAATGGTAACTACGTGTTTGCATATTTTACTGATTATATTCAAGATGTAAAGGCATATCCTATCTCAGTAAACCTCCCAAAACAAAGAGAATCTTTTATCTCAAAACATCTTTTTAGTTTTTTTACTGCAATGCTCAGTGAAGGCGGAATGAAGGAGATGCAATGTAGAACTCTACAAATAGATGAAGATGATGATTTTACCCGATTGCTAAAAACGGCTACAAAGGATACGATTGGATCAATTATCATCGAGGAAATAGTATGAAATGTTTATGTTGCCTGAAAAATACACCTAAGGAGTATTGTCCTTCTTGTATAAAAGATTTCTTTGATGGCAATAATATTAGAGCTTTGGATTTTGATAAGAGTGGTTTTATGAGTGCGAGGATTGACCTCAAAGATACAATGTCTATCTCTGGTGTTCAAGATAAAATATCATTAGGTTTTAGTGATGCAAAAATCTTACTGCCTGCTGAGTCAAATGGTAGATATATATTAAAACCTCAACCCAGTTCTGAGTTTAAAAACTTTAATGACATTCCAGCTAATGAGCATTTAAGTATGCAACTATCAGCTTCTGTATTTAAAATAGATACTGCAAAAAGTGCCTTAGTAAAATTTAAAGATGAAGAGCTTGCATATATCACTAAACGATTTGATTATATATCTGCAGAAAATACTATTAAATATGATCAGGAAGATTTTTGTTCGGTGCTCGACACAAATAGTACAACAGCAGGCAAAAACTATAAGTACGAGTCAAGCTATGAGGAGATCTCCATTGCTATAGAAAAATATGTAGCTGCTTCAAGAATTGCTCAAGAAGATTTTCTTAGAAGAGTTATCTTTAATTTTCTTATTTCTAATGGCGATGCACATTTAAAAAACTTTTCACTCATTAGGATGGATAAGGAGATGCGATTATCTCCTAGCTATGATTTACTAAACACCAGAGTACATGTTGATGATGGTGAAATGGCTCTTGATCTACTAAAAGATAGTGAGTTTACAAATCCATATAATGACTTAGGATTTTACTCTTACGCTGATATTCAGGAATTTTCCCAAAGACAAGGGATCAAAGAAAAAAGATTTAAAAAAATTATAGATGAGATAGAATCCTATACTTCAAGTGTAGAAAAAATGATACTCTCATCTTTTTTAAGCGAAAAAATGAAAGATCTTTATATGAGTATGTATAACAATAATCTTAATAAAAAATTGCTATACAAATTAAAATGAACTGTTTAAATTGCTCCTAAATTATAATGTCGTTTATCATACTCCATCGTAGCTTTTTCAAGACTCTCAAATGACTGTCCGTAGAGCAACGTGTTTATAGAAATAGATTTTTTTGCTGCAAAATCTAACACAGCAAGAAATGGAATCTGCTCTCTTATTTTATATGTAGCGATTTGGCTAGAACTTAGGCCAAGAGCCAATCCAACGTCTTTATCTAAAACTTTCCTATTTCCAACCTCAAGTGATATGATGTTCTTAATTTCATTAATCAATTCTCTAGTTGTTCTCATTTGGTACTCCTTTTATATTACCTATATTATAACACATATAATATAAAAACCATCTTATGCTAAAATTATCTGCGTAAAATGCAGTCATTATTATAGTTGTTAAGAAATGTGCCTCCAAATGGAGTCACTTTGGAGGACAAGTAGACTCTAAACGGTGAACAGATAGAGTCTACAAAAGGTATTGATAAAGTTTTTTTAGCTTTTTACTC
>JAFLJZ010000098.1 GCA_022712775.1 Sulfurimonas sp. | reverse complement strand
GATTCAAAAATACCTTTATGTAATGCTGGAGCATTTTTATACAACCCTGAAAAAAATATATTTAACATTGTTCATGATAATTATTATACTAGTTTTACAGAGGGGACTGTAGGTGGTACCTATAACCTACCAACGCAAGTTGTAAAAAGAAATGGAAATTTTCATATCATTGCAACAGATTCAAATGCTTCGGTGACTAATAATGCAAATTTGGATTTACTAAAAGCAACTACAACAGTTGTAGGTGTTGAAATCATAGATGCTGGTGGTTGGCAAGATGCTGAAACATCATGTACAGAGGATGACACAAGAAGAAGCCATATAGTATGGGTAGGATTTAATGAAGATGAAACGAATGCTCCTCTAAATAATGCTGTATTAACTGATACTGAGAGCAGTACAGCACACCACATATATATAGATCATCCTGATGCAGGTACAGAAAATGATATCCCTCTTTTTAATACTGCAATAGAGAGTGCTGCATTTAGAATTTCCTACTTTGGTAGTAACAATGGAATCAATCCAGATTTTAAAAAGGGTAGTCTACGAGGTTGGTATTTAGATAACTATACTGAATATGCAGGGAGTGTATGTGTAAATGATCCAGATCTTACTAACCCTGATACTACAACAGAGACTGTTAGTGAACACTGTGGAGATAATTCAGGGCATGGAATAGATGATTTTGAAATGTGTATTAAGTGTCTTTATGGGTCTAATGTTAAAAGAATTTGTTCAAGAGACAACTTTAGTATACGACCTGAAGCCTTTTTACTAAGCATTCAAGACCAAAACCAGTTAAATCTAACTGCTACACCAAAACCAGTAATTGTGGCAGGAAATATTGCATCAACTACTACACATCTAGCATCAGGATACCAATACGAACTTAATGCAACTGCTGTAACGCATACTGATAATGATGGTTCGTTTAGATATACAAATTCATTTGCAGATACTCCGGACAATAGTGGTAAGTTTATTTACACTTGGGATGATGCCCCAAATGCAAACTGTAATGATCAGAACAGTTCAGATTTTGCATTTGGCTTTGCTGCAGACACAGGCAAAGGTTCTATTACTAACTCTTTCATAAATGAAGTGGGTACATATCAACTTAGCATGCTAGATGATACTTGGACATTAGTTGATCAAAATCCATCGCATCATACTACTGTTGGAAATATAGATAACTTTACAAC
The DNA here is from genome assembly GCA_022712775.1 of Sulfurimonas sp. The sequence continues at coordinate 5,461 of JAFLJZ010000098.1, read as the reverse complement.
TGGTACATCAGCTGTTTATGATGACTGCATAAAAGACACTTCAACTGTATCTTCCCAAAGTATTTCTGCTCTTAGTGGGTGTAATATTAGTTCAACGCATACTTCTGTCGATACTGTTAGAAGTTTTCAAAGTCCTTTACTTGAATTTCATCCTTATAAATTTGAGTTAACAAGTATAACACCAACAGTTGGACTTAATCATGTAGATGTTAATTCAACTTCTTATATATATATGGCTGATATGTCCGTATCTTCAGATGAAAATATGTCTTATCATCTTAATGGAATCATAAAAGCAGTTGGAGAAAACAATGAAACACTTAGTAACTTTGTTGATAATTGTTATGCAAGACCATTAAATATTGACCTTAACAAGTCTACTGTAAACCTACCTGTAGCTTATCAGTATAGATTTAAGACCTTAGACGAAAATGGTGCTGTAATTCGAACTGATAATGCTGATTTAAACAATACTGGAAATTTTATTAGTGTAACAGCAGCAGATTTTACTAAGGCACTCAATGGTTCTGCAGATACTACCTTGAACTTAAACTACAATAGAACGGTAGACAATCCTCAAAATCCTGAAGAGATAACATTTTTCAACTACGATGTTGATTGTACTGATCCAGCGAATGATTGTACTTTTAATGCAGATCTCGTAGCCGATAAAACGTCTGAAGGTACCCAAGATTTAAATGCCACTATAAGTATTAAACATTACTACGGAAGAACCAACTCACCAAGAAGTAGGTTTCAAGCAAATGACAATCAAGTGGCTTTTATCTATTACGAAGCTTATTGTGAGGGTGGATGCGATAAGTCACTTCTACAAGATGGCACAGGTTCACTGTATACAGATGATCCAAGATGGTTTAGAAACTCTCAACATAACAGTGGTTTTGGTACAGCAGGGGATGTAAACCAAAAAAGTTATGCACTTAATTTTGGATTTGTTACACAGGACACTGCTCCAACTGGAATCAGTACAGATTTTGTTATACTTGATTACGATGGTAACAGAGGGAATCCATATAAAACTACTATGGAGAACAACGCTTCAAACTGGTTAATCTATAACAAATACGATTCGACAGACACCACTAATGAATTTGAAGTTGAGTTTGCAGGACCTGGAAATTCATGGGTAGGAGAACATAATACAACTACAACTACAAAAAAATATGGTACTGAAAAAGTCAACAGGAGAAGTATGTGGTAAGACATTCCGCCTTTACAATGATTGAACTCATCTTTGCTATTGTAATTATTGCTATTTCTGTTTTGTCATTACCAATGGTAAATCAGGTCATTGCAAAAAACTCTGAAGGAAGTCTCGCTCAAGAAGCTATCTTTGCAGCTTCTGCAGAACTAAACCAAGCAGTTACTTATCGTTGGGATGAAAATTCACTTGATGCCAACACTTCTCTTTCTCGTGTTGTTTGGAGCTCAACAACAGATTGTAATAGTACAACTAAGTTAAGACCAGGTCATATACTCCAACCTTATCATAGAAGATGTTCAGACAATAACTTCTCAATAGCACCACCAAGCTCTCTTGGCCCAGATGGAGGGGATTTAGATGACCTAGATGATATTAATACTAGTGCACGCAGCCTTTATATTAATTCAGCAGGGACAACAGAAGGTTCAATAACAGGATATAAAAAAATATATAATTCTACTTTTAGTATTTCTTATGCTTCATTTGGAACAATTACCGCAGCTAGTAATAATATAAAACGAATAAATGTCACCATTACAGACCCAGATTCTGGTGCTACCATCACATCACTTACTGCCTTCAGCTCAAATATTGGCGAGATAGATTACTACAAGAGGAGCTATTAATGAAACGTTACGCTTTTACTATGCTTGAGCTTGTTTTTGTCATAGTTATTATGGGAATCATAGGGAAGTTTGGAGTTGAGTTTTTAGCGCAAGCATATAAAAGTTTTATTTATACAAAAGTAAACCATACCCTTCAAGCAAATAGCACTACAGCCGTAGAGTTTATTTCTACAAGGCTTCAACATAGGATTAAAGATTCTATTATTGCAAGAATACCCGGCGTTCAATTTGATGCTCTTGCTGATGTAAATACCTCAAAAGCATCCCAATACACAGTTTTGGAATGGATTTCAACAGATATAGATGGATTTCGGGGAGATTCTAATCCTTACTGGAGTGGAATTGCAGATTTAGATGCAGTTGGAGCAGGAAATAGTTTAATTATTTCTCCTCAGACAAATACAACTGACATAAATACACTCATTGATATTTTATCAGGAGGAAGTGGCACAAGTATTGATAATGCAGCAATTTATTTTATAGGTTCAAATAGTGATATTACACTCGATTATGGTTGGGATACTACTGATGGGGGAGCGTATATGCAAGATCAAAATGGTTCAATGCATCCAATTCAAGATACAGCTAACCCAAATGAATTAGCTCCCTTAGCTGGTACATTTAGTACTATATCCGAATATTATAAACTTTCATGGACAGCTAATGCGATAGTGTTATCAAGTGATGGAAACCTTACTCTACACTCAGACTATCAACCATGGGAAGGAGACAGTTATACTGCTGCTACCAAACAAGATCTTCTTATGCAAAATGTTGATACCTTTCAGTTCATGGCAATAGGATCCATCGTAAAAATTCAAGTCTGTGTAAAAACTGACATAATTAATGGGGATGCTACAGGAGGTTATTCTTTATGCAAAGAAAAAACTATTTACTAAAAGCAAAACATAGAAGTGGTATGGCTATGATTATGGCGATAGCTGTGATTGTTATTATTGCTACAATCATGGCACTTGCTCTATCCTTAACAACACAAACAACAAAAAGAACAGTTGACTTATATGTTTATGAGCAAGCTATTTTACTCTCAAAAAGTGCTGCTGAATATGCTCTGCTTCGTATTTCACAGGATAATAGTGCAGCAGACCCTTGCAATATTACAAGTTTAAATTTTAGACCTGATTTAAATGGACTTAATGGGATAACAGATGATTATTATGATATTAACATTAGTATATCTTACATCTATAAAAATCCGCCTACTAGCTGTACAGCGAATGCTACTGCACCTGCAGATAGAATGTACACAACGGTTATAACAGATGAACAAAATGGCTCCGTTTTAATGGACATTACAGTAAGTGTAACTGATTCTAGTATCACATCAGAGCCTATTAGATATTTTAGAAGAAGTATCCAAAAACTTTAACCATTGTAAACCTTTTCGTGATATAATAATCCTATATACACAAAAGGACTTTTAATGAATATCTCTTTAACGGGAAGACATTTAGAACTAACAGACGCTATAAAAGCTCACATGAATACTTCGATAGAATCACTCAACAAATTTAACATGGATATTATCTCTGTAAATGTTGTTGCATCTGGGCAAACAAAAAAAGGAAAAGAAAATTCAGTTGTTGAGTTTGTTATCAATTTAGCACATAAAAACTCTATTATCATCAAACAAAATGATGATGACTTATACGCTGCTATAGACATAGCAACCTCACGAGCACAAAAAGCTATGAGAAGAATGCATGATAAAGATTCTGGGCATAGAAAAGCTGGTCTTAATGAAGTTAAATCTGAAGCTGCTGATGTTAAATCTGCAACACTTGAGATGGAAGATGAAATCGTTCCAGTAGAGTTAGCACTTTACAAACCAAGAGAAGTTGAAGATGTACTAAACGACCTCAAAGATTCTGATAAAATATTTGAAATTTTCATAGACCATGAAGATAAAACACGTGTTCTTTATAAACGTGATGATGGCAAGTTTGGACTATATTAGAACTGGTCTTTATTAGGCTTAATTTACAACTCTAACAACACGGTATCACGCCGTGTTATTTATATGAACTACAAATTACTTTAAGCCCTGAAACAAGGGCTTAAAATTCTTTTTTAAGAAAACATATTTTCCTTTAAGTGTACCCTATATCTACCCTGACACATATTTTAAAGTTATTTATTCAATTACTAAGTTCCCGGCTTCATTAACTACCCGAAATCCAATACGACTAGATATCTTTTCTATTGTACTTAAGAACATACCTTTACTACTATGATCAGATAGGGTGTTGTGAATTTCTATTAAATTTAATAATGCTTCAATATCATATTGAATTTTTTCAGAAGATATTTGCGAAATATCATTTAATACTATAGTCTTTTCCATGTCATTATATTTATATTTTGAAGATTCTTCTGTAAGCCAACTTGAAAATTCTGGTAATGCAGGATGAATATTTTTATTTTCTAAAGCTCCCATCCAAGATAAAGTAGGTTCAACAACATAATACAAGCCTGTACTAAGCGATGATAATATATTAATATACTCATCTTTTTTTAGGCCTCTTAAAGATAATTGTTCTAGACCTTTAAGTGCTACTTCTCGATTAATATGTCCAAGTAAAAAACACCACAATATTATGTTATCAATATTTTGAACACTAAGTTGCTCTACGGCGTATATTCCATCATTAAATTCCTCTTTACTTGAAAGCAAAAGATTTAATTTAAATTTTATATTATTAGTTAAATATTTAGAGTTATATAATTCTAGTAATAAGCTCATATATTTTTCTTCTATTTTTAATTGAAATAATCTTTCAAGTAATTTTTCTATTTGTTCATCAGTTAAGATTTTTTCTTGAACTAGTCTAAAAAACTCACATTCAGGCATTTTCCAAAAAAGATTAATAAACCAAAATGAGTGTTCATAGTCTTCTCCCAACTTTATCCATTCCTCTTTTACTTGAAAATACAGTTCTCTTAACTCAGTACCTCCTAAAGCTGAAATTTTAATAGCAGCAATAGTTCTAATAATTGATGGGATTCTTTCATCTTTTACAATCTTTATCCATTTTGATTGATGAATATGACTATCATCAAGATTATTAATTAAAGAATGTAATGCACCAATTTCCCTTTCGCTTGTGTTCTTATCTAGTGTCTTCTTTATATATAAGTCTAACGCTATTTCTGCGATATCATCCACTGCTTCTTGCCAATCATGTAGATGGGGTTTATAGTCGAGATTTTTACTTAACATATTTACTAAAACTTTTTCTGTCAAATTTTTATCTTTTTTAGCTTTTAAAATTTCAGCACCACCATAGTGTAAAGCCCATCCCTGAATAATATACTCTTCTGCCACTTGAGGTAATGAAAAAATAAATCCATCAAGTAATAAATGCCCAATACTGTCTGCGATTGATGATGAGTCACTTGTCCAAGCATCAACTAGAAACTCTCCTAATTGTTTACGTGTACTTTTATCGATACTAGCTCCATTTACAACACATCTTGAGATTAGTCTAAGAGATGTAAAAAAAGCATCATCAGTTTTTTGTAATTGTTCTTTTATTATCTCATTTGATTTTTCATAAGACTCTAAAACAAACTGCATCGTTTGTGCCCA
>JAFLJZ010000227.1 GCA_022712775.1 Sulfurimonas sp. | reverse complement strand
CTCTTCATCAAGATCATCAAGATTTAAATCATCTTCTTCTAACTCCAGTTCATCATCTAAACTAACTTCAACTGAACTATCTTCTTTTACTTCTTCATCAATACTAAACTCTTCATCAAGATCATCAAGATTTAAATCATCTTCTTCTAACTCCAGTTCATCATCTAAACTAAGCTCTTCGAGCTCATTAACTTCTGTAGTTTCAGCTGAACTGTCTTCAGTTATTTCCTCAAGGTCATCAAGTTCTGTATCATCCAATAAATTCTGAACTTCTTGTACTTCTTCTTTATCTAATATACCTTCTGATACTTCTTCAAGAGACAATTCTTCATCCAAAGAGAGTTCATCATCAAGAGACAATTCTTCATCCAAGGATATTTCTTCATCCAAAGAGATTTCATCATCAAGAGAAAGTTCTTCTTCTATCTCTTGTATTTCTTCTGGTATATCTGCATTCTCATCTATAGAAGGCACTTCTTGCATTGCTTGTCCTAAAGATGAAAATAATTCAACTAAGTCTGTTGGCAAAAATGGTTTCTTAATTGTGTTTGTAAATGCTTCAACATTCTTAGAATCACGAGAACAAATATAAAGTGACTTTGTAAAACTTACTTTTTCTTGCAGTGATGTAAATAAATCTTCATTATAAAGTGTATCATCAACTACAAGTAAATCATATGTACCCTCACTTACATCCTCTAAGCTCTCAACAACTTCTAATTCGTCTGAGGTTTTTTGGGCACTAAGCGTAACAAGTTTATTTACTACCGGATTATCATTTAAAAGTAATATTTTCAAATTTATTTCCTTAATTTTATTTACACAATTATTTATTTTACTATTGTATCAAAAAAAATTAAAAAAACATCTCTAAGGCATTAAAAGCTTGTAACATCTCTGTTTTTATTATCAGCATTGTAGCAGTAAAGGTGGCAATAAGTACACCAAACGAAACCATAATTTTTATAGGAAATCCGATTACGAGAAGGTTAAACTGAGGCATTGTCTTCATCAACATTCCAAAGATGATATCAGCCAACCACCCTAAAGCAACTATAGGAAAAGCAATTGTGAAGCCTATCATAAACATTCGTGATGCTGCATATATAATATAATCAAAAAGATTCTCTTGCATAATAAAGCCACCAAGTGGAACGCTATGAAGTGAACTTTCTATATACATAATCATCCAATGATGCAAGTCGAGTGCAAATAACATCATTAAAGCCATAAGTGATAAAAACTGAGAAATAATAGGCATCGATATACCTGATTGTGGATCTATTGCAGTCGCCATAGAAAAACCCATCATAAAAGAGATAATTCCACCAGCAAAAGTAATAACATTATAGGAGAGTAATAATACTATCCCAATTGCCAACCCAAATATAAACTCACTCAAAACGGCTAATAAGAGATTAGGGAATGTTACTTCAAATGTTAGAGCTGGCATAGAAGAATAAAAAACGATAGTAAAGAAAAAAGCCATACTAGCTTTTATATTCATTGGGATATTTTTATGTGAAAAAATTGGTACCGCTAAAAAAAGTGATGCAAAACGAAAAAAAAGAAGTAGAAAAGCAATAATATTTTCCTCTCGAAATATTACCATCCACTCCACTATATCTCACTTAATCTGAACACGTCAAGCTTAAACTCAGTCACTAAAGCTACGCCTCTGGCGAGAAAAATCACTTAATCTCTTTTAATATCTTGTTTTCTAGTCTATAAACCTTGTCACACATATGTGCTAAAGTTTCATCATGTGTGACAAGAATCATACCTGCATTTTCTTTTTCACAGTATTCGAAAAAAAGTTTCATAACTTCGCTTGCTGTTTCTTTATCTAAATTTCCTGTTGGTTCATCTGCAAAAATAATTTTAGGTTTTTTTGTAAGTACTCTCGCTATGGAAACTCTTTGTTGTTGACCACCTGAAAGCTCTGTTACTTTTTGCTGTATGCATTCTTGAATATTTAATCTTCTCAGTAATTCATCTTCGATTTTGTTTTGAGAAAGCATTGCGGCTACTTCAAGGTTTTCGTATGCAGAGAAACCTTTAAAAAGATAATGGGATTGAAAAACAAGACCTAAAGAATCTCGTTTTAATTTTGCTAATTTATCTTGTTTCATTTCATAAATTTCTTCATTAAAAATAGAAACTTCTCCAGCCTCAGGTTGAAGAAGTGTTGAAAGAATATGTAATAATGTGGATTTTCCACTACCACTCATCCCTATAATAGCAATAGATTGTTTTTCTTCAAGTTCTAAGCTTACATCTGAGAATAATTCATATTCAAATGTATGTGATACGTTTTTAGCGGATAATAAATTCATAAAAAGATTATAGCCAATGTAGATAAAAATTTGGCAAAAAAAAAGCTAAGACCTAAGTCTTAGCTTTCGAAGTAAAAAGAAAAAAATTAAGGCTAAACCTTAACCCATTTGTGCAGCAACTTCAGCCGCGAAATCATCTTCTTTTTTCTCAATTCCATCACCAACTTCAAAACGAATAAATTCAGTAATTTCAGTAGTACCACCAAGTGTTTTAGCTGCAGCAGAAACAGCTTGTGCAACTGTTAATTTGTCATCTAAAACATATTGTTGATCAAGTAGTGCTTGTTCTTTGTCTAACATAGTGTTATCTAAAATAAAACGAGCTACTTGTCCAGGAACAATTTTATCCCAGATTTTTTCTGGTTTACCTTGCTCTTTTAATGTAGCTTTGATGTTCGTTTCAGCCTGAGCCATAACTTCATCAGTAAGTTGCATCATAGAGATATATGTAGGTACATTTTTAAGAGGCTTTTTAAGGCGAGAAAGTTCTTCATTCTCTTTCTTAAGCGCTTCGATTCTACCCTTTGTTTCACTTTGGACATACGCAGCATCAAAATCTTTGTAAGATAATGTTGTCGGCTTCATAGCTGATGTATGCATAGCAACTTGCTTAAGCATAGCTCGCATACCTTCTGCAGTTTTTTGTGAATCACATTTTGCTTTAATGATAACAACTATACGACTGTTTGAATGGATATAACCATTTAAAGCTTCCGTAGAATCAGCATTTAGTGTCGCAAAACGACGAAGTTCAATTTTCTCACCAATTTTACTTACAGCCGTTGCGAAAGTATCACCAAAGCTAGATGTATTAAATGCAGCTACATCAGCAGGTTGAGATGTATATACTTCTTGTGCAGAATCTTTAACTAACTGCTGGAAACCTTCATTTTGAGCAACAAAGTCAGTCTCAGAATTGATTTCAATAACAGTAGCCTTAGAAAAGTCATCAGCGATAACAATTCCAGCAAGACCCTCAGCAGCAACTCTACTAGCCGCTTTTTTAGCAGCTTTAGCGATTCCTCTTTCTTTTAACCATTCAGTTGCTTTAGCCATATCTCCGTCACATTCAACAAGAGCTTTTTTACAGTCCATCATAGGAGCTTCAGTTGACGCTCTTAATTCTTTAACCTGTGCTGCCGTAACTGCCATGATTATGCTTCCTCAGTTTTAGCTGGAGCAACTTCTTGGGCAGGAGCTTCAGTAGCTACTTCTTCTTCTGTTTGTTCTTCTTCAGCAGGTGCATCTCTTAGAGCTTTACCTTCGTTAATTGCAGCAGTCATTTCTCTACAAAAAAGTTGAATAGAACGAATTGCATCATCATTACCAGGAATTGGATAATCAATTAAATCTGGATCACAGTTAGTATCAAGTGGTGCTACAACTGGTATGTTAAGACATCTAGCTTCTAAAACAGCAATGTGTTCTTTTACTGCATCAACAACAAATAACATATCTGGAAGTTTTTTCATCTCACGGATACCACCAAAATATGCTTGAAGTTTAACTTTTTTTCTTAAAAGCATTAAAGCTTCTTTTTTAGTTAAAAGATCAATTTGACCATTTTCTTGCATTTCAGTAATAACATCAAGTTTACGAATTGATTTTTGAATAGTTGGGAAGTTAGTAAGCATACCACCTAACCATCTGTTATCTACATATGGCATACCACAAGCAATAGCAGCATCTCTTACAGAGTTACGCGCTTGTTTTTTAGTACCAACAAAAAGAACAACTTTTCCTTCAGCTGCTGCGTCCATAACAATTGTATATGTGTTACGGAAATAACGTAGAGTTTTTTGTAAATCAATAATATAAATATTTTTACGTACACCAAAAATATATTTTTTCATTTTCGGGTTCCAACGACGAGTTTGGTGTCCAAAGTGTACACCACATTCTAAAAGGTCTTTCATAGTTACCATAGGTAATCCTTAAATAGCACTTTTCGTGCTAAGAGATTTGTTAGTTAATCTTTGAGAATGTCGGACGGGTCTATCCTAAAGAGGAAGTCGCACTAACTTTTGACATAATCTGTTAATATTTTCATCTCTAATCAAAGAAGAAAAATCTGCGAATTATATCTAAATGTAGTTTAACTTATGCTTGAAGAGATTCTAATTCAGCTTGAACTTTTGCTACATGCTCTTTCACACGTACTTTTTCAAATACTGATTTTACAATTCCATCAGGGTTTATAATGAATGTTGTACGAACGATTCCCATGTACTCTTTTCCATAATTTTTCTTCATTTGCCATACGCCATATTCTTGCATCATATCTGTACTTTCATCGCTTAAAAGTGTGATTCCAAGACTTTGTTTTTCTATAAAATTTCTATGTTTTTTTGTTGTATCTGCACTTACACCTATTATGATTGCATCAAGTTCTGAAAAATCTGGTGCGGCCTCAGTAAACTCACACGCTTCTGTTGTACATCCTGGAGTGTTGTCTCGTGGGTAAAAATATAAAATTATCCACTTTCCTTTTAAATCACGCATACACATCTCAATATCATCTTGGTTAGGTAAACAAAATTCTGGTGCTTTGTCATCAATTTTTATCAACATATTTCCTTTAATTTTTTTAGTACACAAAAAGTATCATATATACCCACGCTCCCGTGAGAACAGTCATACAAACACCTACAAATGTGAGCCATCCTGCTCGTTTATGTTTGTTTAGTTGTAATTGTTTTTTTGCCATCAAAAGTGTTGTTGTCCAAATAATAAGGGTTATAACAGATACCATGATATGAAAGATTAACACTATAAAAGCATAATCATGTCCTACATGACTTCCTTCCATAAAGCTTTTAAATCCACCAACAAAGCGTACACCTATCTCAAAAAATGTTACGACTAAAACAGATACTACAAATAATATCCCTTGAAGAAGTGCATGAAGTTTATACTCTTTTCTTCTTGCTAAAGAAATAACACCCAACATAAGAAATGGCAAGAAAGCGACAATAAGGCTTACTATATCCATGAATAAAGGTGCACGTGTTCCAAAAAAACCAGGTAAATTCATAAACTCTAGCATTGCAAAATCCTCATACTTTTTCTTGTGTTTTTTTTTGTTTGGAAGTGTACCAAATTCCGAGTAAAACTAAGGATACTAAAATAACTATAATTATTTGCTTTAAGTAAGTATCTATAAGCACTTGGTTTTCTCCGATAAAATACCCTAAACTAACTAAAATTAAAGCCCAAATACCAGCACCTAAGGCTGTATAAAATGAAAACACAACTAAATTCATATGAGACAATCCAGCTGGGATTGAAATAAGCTGACGAATACCAGGAATTAATCTTCCGATAAAAGTAGAAATAGCTCCATGTTTTACAAAGAAAACATCCATTTTAGCTAAAGAACTTGTCTTAATAAAGAAATATTTTCCATATTTGTGAAGCAGTCTTCTCCCTAAAAGATAAGCAAGATAGTAGTTTATAAAAGCCCCTACCATAGAACCACCTAAAGCACTTAGCATTATAAGAGCAAAATTCATCTCACCCTGATATGCTAAATACCCAGCTGGAATCAAAACTATTTCACTAGGAAAAGGAATAAAAGAACTCTCTATCGTCATAAGTAAAAATATTCCTAAATATCCCCAGTCAAAAATCAAATCTACTATCGTTTGTGCTATTTCTTTAATCATTATTTAATATTCCTAAAATTTCACCTAATTTATTTTCATCTGCATAAAAGTACTCTTCTATAAGTGGTTTAATTTTATACTCTTTTACAAAATCTAAATCGCTTTCATTTTCAACTTTCATAAAATAACTATGTCCTAGCTTATAATCTTCACCTAAATTTTCTTTTCTTCCGATAAACTCGTTTAATTTTTTCATTAACTCTTTTGCTTCTTTATTTTCAACTAAAGCTAAATTTGGTTTCATTTTTAAAAATGTAAATCTTCTTCTCAATGCTATGTCGATAGTAGCAATAGATTTATCTGTAGAGTTCATTGTGGCTATTATATAAAGGTTAGAAGGTATTTTAAAGGGTTCTTTTGAATAAGGAAGTGTAACCTCATAAGTATCTCTTTTATCTTCTTCTATAAGTGTTATAAGCTCTCCAAAGATTTTAGATATATTTCCTCTGTTTATTTCGTCTATTACTAGGTAGAAGTTTTTTTCTTTTTGTTTTAAAGAATCGGCTACAATATTTTTAAAAATTCCATCTTCAAGTTTAATATTCCCATCTTCATTAGGTCGAAAACCTTCTATAAAATCCTCATAAGAGTAACTTTGATGAAAAGATATAAACTCTAGTCTTTTTTCATTTTTTACTTCTTTATATAACCTTTCAATACTTCCCTCTTCAATTTCATCGTCTTTATTATTTATCACAAAATTAAAAATATCAGTTTCTTTAAAATCACCAGCTTCAATTAAAGAAAGTAATTTTTTATAGTTATGAGTTTTTCCAACTCCTGGAGCACCGTATAGTATTATGTTTTTTGTTTTGATTTTATAATTATTACCATCTGAAATAATTGATTTATTTTTGATTTTATTAATTTCTAAAAGTCTATCTTCCAAATATTCATTTGAAATAAAATATTTATCTTCTAAACTATGTTTTTTAATTAGTTCATCCGTCTTCACTTTAATATTATTTAAATAATAATCAAGATTTTCTAATAAATTTATACTTTTCAAAATATAAAAATAGCTTTTCTTATTCTTTTTTTCAACATTTTTAATATTTTCAGACTTATCTAAATATAAAAGTAATTCTTCATAAAATTTATATTCATTATCTGTAATCCTTTCTACATTTTGAAATACAATTTCAATATATTGCCTATTTTCTGTAAAAACAAAACCTATAGTTTTTGTCTTATTATGTTTACAACCTCGTTTATATAATGCTGTAAAAATATAATTATTTGCACCTTGAAACCAATAGCCTCTACATAATCTACAATTTGCATGGTTATGCTCTATATCATTATGCTTTTTTCTAGGTGAAAATGTAAAATTCAGATGTTCTTTTCTATACTCCAAAAAATAACTTAATATTTCTTCATGTTTATTTAATAAATACTTTTCATCCATTATGTACTCTCCAACCTATTCCTAATTTCATTAACATACTCATCATACCCACCAAAAAATTCCAAATCAATACTTCTCATTTTAAGTTCTATTATTTTATCATCTTTTCCCAACTCTAAATCTTCATCTACTTGATTCTGGTGTTTTGGATACAAAAGCATAGTGTTTTTTATACCAAAATTTGTTCCATAAACAAACATTTGATACTTATCATTAGTTTTTAAATCCTCTTTATCTTTTACAACTTTATATTTCGTATCTATTATTAAATCATCCATCAAAATATCAGGCTTCAATAGTAAATTACCAAAAGATTCTGAGTACTGCGTTTGTGTTGCAGAATCTATGCTTTTATACACATTACCAATAAACAACTCAAATAAATCATTCATATCAAAAAGAAATGCAAAACTTTTTTTATCTTTCTCAAAGGTTGGGATAGTCTTTTGTAAAAGTAATAAGGCAAATTCAAAACTAGCTTTAAATCTAGTATTAAGTCTATTGAAATGAATGTTTAAATTATTTATGTCAAACTGATGAAATTCCACTTCATTTAAGACAAGTTCACATTGCTTTAATAGCTTTTTATTTTTAGTAAAATTCATTAAAGTTTTTATTGCATATAAAAAGAACTGGTTCAACTCGTTGTTCTCAGAAAACTCATCATATTCACAATAAATTTTAGCATTTGTAAAGTTATACTTTAAATTTTCATTTATAAGATACTTACCTCTCAGAACTCTTAAATTATCTTGCTCAATTCTATACTCCTTATAGATTCCATGCTGAAACTCTTGAAATAATTTTTTAGCAAAAAGCTGAATGAAAATTTCTAAGATATTATCAGATTTATCATTTTTAGCACTTGCAATATCTTCATTGTGTAACTTTATATCATACGAATACATCAACATATAGATAAAAATATTTAAGTTTTTTTCTTTGTCATGATTTGCAATTTTTGGAAGTATATAAAAATCATTCCCATTATGACTTAAGATTCCACAGTATTGTCGTGCTTTTAATTTATTCCAATCTTTTTTAAAATACTTTTGTAATGTTGAAGTTTCTTCTATATGTTCTTTTAAATTAGTATCTGTTATCTCTTCATATTCATAAAATATATTTTCATTCATATTTATGAAATGCTATTCTCAACATCATCTATCATCTGAGAAGCTACATCTTTACTTGCATATTCCATTAAAGATTTACTTTTCTCTTCTAAAGAAGATTCAATAATCTCTAGAAGTTTGGTTTCTAAGTCTTCAGCTTCTCTCTCACACCAACCTAAGTCATTGTCTACTATAAACTTAGCATTATAAAACTGGTGGTCACCTGCGGCGTATGGATAAGGAATGTAAAAAGCAGGACAGCCATTTGTTGTAAGTTCCCAAAGTGTACTAGCACCTGCTCTACTTACTGCTAAGTCTGATTCTTCAATCAAAGATGCTAAGTCTTTTGTAAAAGCATAAAGTTCTACTTCTACGCCTAAGTCTTCATAAGCTTTTTGAACTCTCGTAAAATCACTTTCACCTGCTTGATGTATAATGTTAATCTCTCTTTTTTTAAGTTCTTCACACACAGACAAAGCTAAATCATTAATAGCCTTTGCACCATGAGAACCGCCTAAAAATATAATTGTATTTAAGCTTTCTCTCACTCTTGCAGTATCTGCAAAAATCTCTTTTACGGGATAACCAGCAATCTTAGAATCACTATCATAAGCTGATATAAACCTAGTAGCATAAGGTTTTAAAAGTGCATTTAATCTTCCCTCAACAGCATTTTGTTCATGAATAAAGAGTGGTATCTTTTTACTTAAACTAGCAATTGATGCAGGAGCAGCAGAAAAACCACCTACACTATATGTTGCATCGACCTTATGCATTTTTAGTAACATTCGTGAGGTCAAAAATGCTCTGAAAATTTTATACAGTGCTTTTAATTTTCCTAAACCTTTTTGATTTACAACGCCTGTTGTTGGTAAGAAATATACATGGGAAAATTGACTATTATGTTCAAAATACTTTCTATCTTGTCCTTGTGTTGAACCTATAAAAATAACTTCATGTCCTTTTGAGACAGCAGATTGGACGAGTGCTTGTGCTATCATCAAATGACCACCTGTTCCACCACCAGTTATACATAGCTTCATCTATCTTTCCTTATTCATATCAGCTTTTTTCGATGCCATCAACACCATACCCACCCCTATAGAGGCTGCTAACATAGCAGAGCCACCATAAGAAAGAAATGGAACAGAGATACCTTTAATAGGTGTAATTCCACTTATTCCGTACGCATTTACTAAAAATGCGAAAGATAAAAGAAGCCCCATTCCTATACTGAAAAGGTAGATTGTTCTATCTTGTGTACGATTTGCAACTTTAAAAATTCTTTGAAGTAACCACATAAAAATAAATACAACAAAAGCAACTCCAAAAAAGCCAAACTCTTCAGCGATTCCAGCTAAGATAAAATCCGTATGAACCTCAGAAAGAAAACCAAGTTTAAAAGTTCCATTTGCTATACCTGTTCCAAAAAAACCACCATTATGGATAGCATTTAGCGAGTGTCCTATCTGGTAAGGAACTACTTCTGTTGGTATGCGTAACTGCTCTGCAATAGAATCAGGAAACAAACCTAAAACAGAATCCTGTGCTAATGCCCACCATGATTTTATACGTAAGATTCTATGTTCTGCTGTTACAATAAAAAAGATGAAAAATACAAATACAGCAGAAAGAATACTAAAGAAAAATCTAAAACTACTTCCAGCAAACATCAACATAAATAAAAGTGTCATACCAAGAACAACAACCTGCCCTAAATCACTTTGAACAAAGGCGATAATAAACATAGAAGCTACAAATACAAGCGCGTAAGGGATAAATCTTTTAAACTCATTTATAAGCCCCATACCACCATGATGCCCTAGCCTTCTAGAAAAACTCCATGCTAAAAAGTAAACAAACCCAATCTTAAAAAACTCAACAGGGGCTAAAGAAAATCCAAAAAGTTTTATCCATCTTTTTGCTCCACCTATGGTTGGAACTATAGAATCGGGTAAAAAAGGCATAGCTATCATCAAGGTAGAAGCACCTAGAAAAAGAATGAAACCAATAGGAGTAAGCCATTTATCTGGATCTAACTGTGCTAAAATCCAAATAACTGTGATACTCAGTACACCAAAAAAAGACTGACGAATCACAAAATGAAATTCACTAACACCAAAAAGAAGTGTTGTATATGTTGAGAGAGAATACGAAAGAATAATACTCATGCCAATCATAGTCGCAACAAGTGCAAAAAGTCTTCTATCGGCCATCTATTTTAACTTATTTATTTTTAGAACAAATTCAACTTCAGGTTGAGAAATATTTAATTCTTTAGAAATTGTTTCTAATGTTATACCTTGTTTAAAAAGTGAAATAACTTTTTCATCATCATTTCCATGGATTGAAGTGGGAATTGAGAATTGTTTCACACCATTTTCCAAGGCTGATACTCGGGAATCTACTTGAACATCTATTGCTCTAATATTGTCTTGGAGTTGCTTAACACCAGCAGAGAGAGGTTGTACCATATCGTATACGCTTCTTTCTATCTCTGCGTATATCTCTTCATCTGTCATACCCCGTGTATTTTTTTGTATGCTTTTTTGTGTTTGTGTCATATTTTTTTTAAGATAGTAAATTTCTCTGTTTAACTCTTCTACAACAGAAGCAACTGAACGAATATTTTTACTATAATCATTATCTTTTGTATATACATAGTACAGTAGATATAAAATAACCCCTGCCATTCCTAAAAGAATATACTCTATGTTTAAAAAGTTTTGAATACTTTGTAGATCAAGTTGCACTATTTTTTCTCTCTTGCTTCACGGATTAGAACTCTCTCTCGTGCTGTCATATACGCACCCCATTCTTGCTCATCTCTGTCGTGAATACGTGTTATTTTTGCTAATGTTGCATTTTCTGCCTTAAAAAATACCCCTACATCTCTTTTTGGATGTACTGGCATCTCGATACGACCATAATATAGTGTACCCTCTTCTAAAAGAGAATCAGAAAGATTAAAATGCTCAAAGCCTATAGAATCAATCTTAGCTGACGCTGTTAAAGAGACACGAACAGGTTCTTCATTTCTTAAAAACATCTCTAAGGCGTCTATCTTATTATGCAACTCTACAACAAGGTTAAGTAAAACTGGATCACTTTCAGAGGTATCCCCTCTTGCCTTTGCAAGTTTTAACCATTGGTTTATAGCATTATCTTCAGATTCACTAAGCTGATGATATTCTCGCTCAAACAACTCATTATTTACATCTGCTTGAGAAAAAATTAAACTTATAGGGGCTTGAATTAAGCGAGGTAGCATCTAAAATACCTTATCTAAGATTATTAAAATTAAAAATGCAATACCAAGGTATCCATTGATAGTAAAAAAAGCACGGTCAATTTGTGTAAAATCTTTTCTAACTAAATAATGTTCATACGAAAGCATCACAGCACTCGCCATGATTGCGATGAACGCAAATAAACCAAGTCCTGCAATCCAAACAAATAAAGCCCAAAAAACAACGGTGAGTGTATGAAAGAGTGCTGATAAACGTAGCGTTACATTTGAGCCGTACTTTGAAGGAATGGAGTGTAGATTATTTTTCTTATCAAAGTCCATATCTTGGAGTGAATACAACAAATCAAATCCTGCAACCCAAAAGATAACACCAAGGCTTAGAATCACAGACCATACTGGAATCGTAGCAGTCACAGCCACAACTCCAGCTATAGGGGCAAGACCTAACGAGATACCTAAGACAATATGTGCCCAAGAAGAAAATCTCTTAAAATACGAATAACCACCTAATATGACAAGAATCGGAAAACTAAGCGCAAAAGCAAGTGAGTTTATCATATATGCAACACCTATAAAAACTATAGCATTTACAATAATAAAAATCATAATAGAACCGCTATCGATTCTCCCATCAACATTAGGACGGTTTTTTGTTCTTTCATTCTTCGCATCAATGTCTCTGTCCGCATAACGGTTAACACCCATAGCAAAATTTCGAGCACTTAAAGCTGCAAAAAGTCCCATGAGTAAAAGCCACCAACCAAACCAACCATCAGCCGCTACAAGCATACCAATAAAAATAAAAGGAAGTGAAAAAATAGAGTGTTCAAACATAACAAGTTCGTTAAAATCTTTTGCTTTTTGTATGATTCTTTGCAAACTTTTACCTTGAATGTATTATTTAAATTTATTTTAGCTAAAAACGACTTAATTAAGTAAGGGAGCATAAATAACTTCATGCTCCCTTACTTAAAAAGTGTATGTTATACTTTCATAATGAAACAACTCGCTATAATCGGTCCAACTGCCTCAGGAAAAAGTGATTTGAGCTTAAAAATTGCTCGAAAAATTGATGCCTATATTCTTTCTATTGATTCTCTCAGTATTTATAAAGAAATTGATATTGTTTCTGCAAAACCGAATCAGAATGAACTTCATCTTGTAAAACATTTTGGAATTAATGAAATAAATCCAAACGAACATTTTAGTGTAGATATTTTCATAGAACTTTATAAAAAAGTAGTAAAATCTTGTCAGGCTGATAATAAGAATCTTGTTATTGTTGGTGGCACTTCTTTTTATTTAAAATCTTTAACTGATGGTTTGTCTAAACTTCCAATTATAGGTAAACAAACAGTGCAAGACGTTAAAAAAGAGTTAGTTAACCTTCAAAAATGTCATACTTTATTGTCGAGTGTTGATGAAAAATATATGAAAAACATCACTCCAAATGATTCGTATAGAATCGAGAAAGCCTTACTAATTTATAGAGCTTCTGGTTTATCACCAAGTGTGTGGTTTGAGCAAAACCCTCCAAAACCAATCATCACAAATTTAGATATTTATAACATTGATGTAGATAGAAAGATTTTACGCCAAAGAATAACTTCGAGAACTTCGAAGATGCTCTCTCTTGGCTTACTTAATGAAGTGTGTGTCCTTGAGCAAAAGTACACCCGACTACCAAATGCGATGGGTGCTATCGGCATAGTAGAAGTTTTAGAGTACCTTGATGGAAAAGTCACCAAAGATGAGATGTTAGAAAATATCTCGATTCATACAGCACAACTTGCTAAAAGACAGCAAACATTTAATCGTACGCAATTTGAAAATATTATAAGTGCTCCACTTGAAGACTTAGAAGAAGTTATACTAAATCGTTATAACAACTAGGTCGTCTATCTCGTAGTAATCCCCAATACTTTCTTTGTTTAGCTATATCTTTGAGGTCAAAATCAGCGTAAATAATTTCTTCTTTTTCTCGAGAAGCCTCTGCAATTATTTTGCCTGTATAATCTGTAATGAAAGAAGAGCCATAAAAAGTAATTTCACAGCTCTTGCCTACTTCTAAACCTGTACGATTTGCTACAACTACAGGCACAGTATTTGTAGCAGCATGACCCATTTGAACTCTTTGCCAATGCTGTTTTGAATCAAGTTTTATTTCTGGCTCACTACCTATTGCAGTTGGATAAAAA
>JAFLJZ010000254.1 GCA_022712775.1 Sulfurimonas sp. | reverse complement strand
TTTTGTGAAGCACTTAGAGAAGAAACACTTATTCCAAGTGTTAAAAATACACCTAGTAAAATTTTTGAAATTTTTTTCATTAGTAGCCTTTTAAATTTAATATAGTCAAATTTTACTATATAAATGTACAGATATAGCTTTAAAATAAGAATAAAATTATGTAATCATATTCTTTGAACTCAGAAAGTTGGGATATTGCTACTACTTGTTGTGAGCAATAATTTTCCAGCAGGGTAAACTATTGGTCTCCTCGTATTTGTTATCTTTATGATGTAGGTCTGTGTTTTTCTTCTATAAGTTGACCTGTAATGTATTTATGTAAAACACTTTTAATAAAGGTTTGGTATTTTAAACCTTCTTTTAGCGCTATTGCTTTTATTTTTTCAAGTTCACTTGATGAAATTCTAATATTCATCTTTGTTTCTTCTTTTTTAACAAATGCTTTTGCAGATTTTTTTAATAGTTTGCTATTCTCTTTATCATGCTTGATTTGTGATAAATCAATCTCATCTAGAGAGTCCATTAATTCTTTTTCTTCATTATCAATATAATTAGTTTTACGACTCGGCATTTAGTGCCTCCCTGTACTGTATTTTAATACTTGTCATTTTTATTCTCCAATAGATATTTAAATCTTCTATCTCTAAAAATTGTTTTTAAAACAATTTCATCATCATCCATAACATAAGGAATACAATGTGGATAGTTATTTATAGAAATAACCATTAGTCTTTGATTTGGGTATTCTTCAAAATTTGTATGTTAAAAATCTAATAGAACACCTTCTTCTGAAATTATTTCAATGGCTTGTTCAAACGTTAAGCCTCTTTTATCAAATTATCTTCTATAGCTAGTCTCATTTTCTCTTGATTCTTCAATTTCTACTATCATCTCAATTACTTTTTTATAACTATTGATAAAATACTTTTTAAATAAACTATAGTTACCAGTTTCATAGTAAGTGACTATTGATTTTAAATACTCCTTTACACTTTCTTCATCAGGAATATACATCATTTTCAGTGTATCTTTTAATACAACATTTAACATCAATCTTGCTGTTCTTTTATTGCAGTCTGTAAAATATTGAAGATATGCTAAGTTGTTATGAATATATAAAGCTTTATTAAATGGATTTTCTATTGTATTAGCTATTTTAAAGAGATAATTTAACTCATCATCAAGTTTTTCTTTTGTTGCTAAAGGTATGTAATTACATCCTAAAATAGTAACTTCACTATCTCTTGGAGTTGCTCTTTTATTTTCAGGTATCATCTCAGCAGATAAAATATAGTGTAAATCTTTTAAAGTTTGTTTTGATGGTTTTAAATCTTTTGCTATAAATATCTCATAAGAATCTCTAAGATTTAAAATCATTTTAGCATCACTATATTTTTTACCACCAGCTGTTCTTCCATATTCTATTAAAGCTTGTGTGTCTAGCTTATCATAGGTATTACCTTCAATAAGCGCTGATGTATGGATAAAATCTAAACCAAACTTATCTATATAGCTTTTATTGTTTAAAAACTTTTCTAATGAAACTTTTTGATTAAGTTCTTCTAAAAGTTTTATCTCTTTTGGTGTAAATATATCTGTATTATCTAAATAATTAGGATTGTATGTTATCATTTTTAGCTCCCATTTTCTTTTTTATAATTTTTTAAATCTTCTTTTAAGTTATTCATTTTATCTAAATCTATTTGAAGATTATCAAAAACTATTCTTTGAGTTTCTTTATCTACTTCATTTATAATAGGAATTCTATTTTTGAAGTCATCTATACTTTTAAAAGGATTATATTTATCTTCATCTCTTGCCATTAAGATTCTATCTATCAGCATATCTCCAATATTTAAGCTTTCAAGTCCTAGAGATAACTGTATATTTCTTTTTTTAAGCCAAGCATTTTTTTTATTATTATCTTTAGTTTTTGTAAATATAGCTTGTTTTTGTGCAGTATTTATATTGGTTTTAATGATTTCTAATTCTAAATCTTGTACATCATTTTCTTTTAAAATAACTTCTTTATCAATACCTAAATCTATAAATTTTATTTTAAGATTATCATTGAATTTTATGCTTCTATTCTTTACTTTTTCTATCTGTTTAGAGTATTTTGCTTCTGCAAAAGAGATTAATTCATAATATCTTGAAGAACTAGCCACTATATTGATAGTTGGTTTTTGTTCAAATGGAGTGAAGTTTATAAAATATTTTCTACTTTTTAAAGTGTAATTATCAACTATACCCAATAAATAAGACAGTAAACTATTTCCAATACTGCCAAAACAAGTTACAAATATATTTGATTGTCTCGCATAATTAACTATGTCAGATAACATCAAGATATAGCCATCAAATTTTGTAATTTCTAAAATATCAATTTCATCATTTAAGATATGCTCATACTTTTGAAACTTTCCTTTATCATCTAATTTTTCATGATACATTGAACTTACATCTGGTAACAAATCAATCTTATCTTTTAGCCCTCGTATGGCTAATTTTGATAATTGTTTTTTTTGTTCTGAATTGTAGTTAAATTTAGTTTTCATAATATTATTTAGAATAGATTTGTTTGCTAAATATTTCTTGAAATTCATCTAATGAATAAATGCAGTCAGTATATAATCCATAACCCATAAAGTTAGCTACACTAAATTTTAAATTAGTGTGTTTCATATCAGGTAAATTCTTTAATACATTTGATAATATTATTGACCTTGGATTATGAGCAGCTAATAGTAGTACAAAATCAGGTTTATTAATATCTAAATCAATTACCTCATTTTTATTATGTTGAATACCTCTAAATAACCCTAAATCTCTTTTTTGTTTTAATATGAATAAAGTTTCTTTTTTAAGTATTTCTAAATTATTATTTTCAGGATTTGTGAACTTTTCAACATCCATTATGTGTTGTTTTATATCGGCAGATTTTTTATTGGTATCTTTGCATTCAATAGCATCATCCCCAAATTTCATTTCAATCAATAATAATTTTGGTTTATATTTGCCTTGTAAAGAAGCTTGATTTCTGTCCCATTCTATTCCAATCAAGTCAAATCTACCATTATCATTTGCATATTCTATATCGACTATAAAAATTTCACTCCCATTTGAAATAGATTTGTTTAATTCGTTACACTCTTTAACTACAAGTTGTTGATATTCCCGCTCTAAATTAGACTTTTTAGTAGTTCTATATATATCAATATTTTGTTTTAAATATGGTAATACTTCAATCCATTGCTTTAAAACATCACTATCTATAATTGGATTAGGAAGTTCTTTTATCTTATATATTAAATAGTTTGTATCAAAAGTGAATTTATATGTATCATTTGATGGCTCAATTTTCAGTAAATTACCACCTCGGTAATAAATATTTACATAATTGTCTCTAATCATAAATTCTAAGCTATCATCATTTAAGATAAACTGCATTAAAGGTTTTAAAATACCCGTATGACTTTTTAAATCGTCAATAAATTCTTCACTTAATTGTCTCATTTAGATTCTCTTGCTTTTTTAACAAGCTCACCCCTGTTAGTAACAACTTGATTGCATCTATCATCATAAAGCATTATCATACCAAAATCTTTTTCATTAGTTATTTCAAACTCTGGTAAATCATTCTCTTTTAACCATTTATGAATATGTGGAATTGTATCTCTATTTTTAGCTCTTGCTGTAAATATTTTTATCTTTTTACCTTGTGAAATTAAATCTTTCACAAACTTTATCATTGGCTTTATTGGTTCTCCAATATGCTGTATACCCCTCCAAACACCATCATAATATGCTAATGTACCATCTAAATCAATTCCTATCCACTCTTCAATTACTTTATCTTCATAAAAATCATCTTTAAACTGTTGATTCAATTCATTAAATTGATGAACTGATAATGTATCATTTATATCAAAACTCTCTCCATCTTCTAATATCATTACATTCTCAAAATGCTCTGCAAATTTATCTTTAAATTTTGTATGAATAGGAATAAGTTTTTTAGGTTTTAAAGATGAAGCAAATTTTTGTAAAGCAGGTAAATCAGCATGACCACTTGTGTGAGCATATACCCAGTTATTATTCTCCTGTAAGTTTTTAAATAACTCTACTGTATCAATATTACTAAACTCTTCTTTTAGATAGCCTAGCCATTGAGAATAAATTATATTTGAAGTGTCAAGTTCAATATAATCTAAAACCTTTTGAATATGTTTAGGTGATATTTTTAGAAAATAGTTTTGAGGTTTAGATTTTATATCATCAATTTCTGCAACATTATCAAAGATTTTAGATGTAAACCCATCAAAATATTCTTTGTTCTCT
>JAFLJZ010000276.1 GCA_022712775.1 Sulfurimonas sp. | reverse complement strand
ACCATTATACTTTCTCCATAAACCTGAACAATCACAATCAAATAATGAAATGTTAGATAGTGAAACATCTATGGGTGTAAAACAAAAACCAAAGTTAAGTTTAGTATCTAAAGACTAAAAGTAGACAGTAATGAAATTTGTAATTAGTAATATCAATAATGTAAAGAAATTTGTTTCTTTATTAGAAAGAATCGTTGTTATATTAAAGAATGAAGGATATGATATAGTTATTATACAAAAGAAAGATATTGCTACACTTTATGTATGTGAAAAAGCACTTATGCAGACGATAGTTGGACACAAGATTCATCATAATTGTATGGCACATGGAATCAGACCAAAAGAAACTTCGCTTGAGCATTTAGGCGATACGATTCTTATGCTCGATAACATTACTTCAACTGAAAATATAGGCTCTATAGCAAGAAGTATGGCAGGTTTAGGAGTTCATTCTTACTTGATTCCAAATACTTCTCCGCATCCTTATGGAAGAAGAGCCTTACGTGTCTCTATGGGTTATATATCACATCTTAAATACAGTATGTATGATGATATTTTAGAAACAATTCAATCACTCAAAAATAATGGATACAAGATATTTGCAGCTGAAGTAAGCGAAGATTCTATCTACCTCCAAGATGTAAAAGTTCCACAAAAATGGGTGGTTCTTATGGGACATGAGGGAAAAGGTATAGCACAAGAAATTTTAGAAGTTTGTGATGAGGTGGTTAGCATAGAGATGCAAAAGAATGTAAAAAGTTTTAATGTAGCCGTCGCGGCTTCACTTATGATGTATAGCTTCACGCATAAATAATCTAAGTAAAAGTGTGGTACAATTACGATTAACGGTTAGACAAGGCGTAAAGCCTTATCTATTTAATATAGCGGAGCGTTCAACAACACTATAATAATGAAAACCGTAAGCACTAGGTGCATGGAATCTCCTTATTGTGAGATACCAACCTAAACCCTCTTCATTAAATGAAGCACGCCCAAACTATCTCACTCAGACAATAGAAAATACCATTTGTACAGATAAGATAATAACGAAGAAATTAAATAATTTTAATAAATATGACAAAATGCAATACAACAGGAACAATTTATGGATGGAAGTAAACGAGCAAATATTAAACACGGAGCAAGTGTTGCAATAGTATTAAAACAAGACCAGAACACAGGTCTTTTAACAGATGGTATAGTGCGTGATATTCTCACAAAATCTCCAAATCATCCTCATGGAATCAAGGTACGTCTTATGAGTGGTGAAGTTGGACGTGTAAAGGAAATCTACTAATGGCAAAATTCTCAATACTTTCACTCTCAAAAGAGATGATTTCAAACCTTGATAAAATTGGTTATGAAACTATGACCCCAGTACAAGAAGAGACACTTCCTTTGATTATAGAAGGTAAGGATGTTATCGCTCAAGCAAAAACAGGAAGTGGAAAAACAGCGGCTTTTGGAATCGGGCTTTTACAAAAACTTCAAGTTAAAAAATTCCGTGTTCAAGCCCTTGTCCTTTGCCCTACAAGAGAATTAGCTGACCAAGTAGCTAAAGAACTTCGTATCATCGCAAAATTTGCACACAACATTAAGATTCTAACTCTTTGTGGTGGGGCTGCCTTTGGTCCACAACTTGGTTCTCTTCGTCATGGTGCACATATTGTTGTTGGAACACCGGGGAGAATCTTAAAGCACTTAGGTAAAGAAACACTCTCACTTGAAAACTTAGAAACGCTTGTACTTGATGAAGCCGATAGAATGTTAGATATGGGTTTTATAGAAGAGATAGACAAGGTCTTAGAATACGCGCCAAAAGAGAGACAAACACTTCTGTTTTCAGCTACATATACCAACGAAATTACGTTTATAAGTAATAGAATTCAAAGAGATGCTGTAAGTGTGAAAACTGTTTCAACGGAAGTTGCTAACAAAATAAGTGAGCGATTCTATGAAACTTCTGAGCATGACAAGACGCAAATGCTTATAAAAATATTTGCACATTTTAAACCTGAAAATATCATAGTATTTACAAACACAAAAATAGCTGCAAAAGAGTTAGCCGAAAATTTGGCTAAAAATAAGGTGGATGCACTTGCCATTCATGGAGACTTAGAACAGTATGAAAGAAACGATGTGTTAGTACAGTTTGCTAACAAATCTTGCCCTGTTTTAATCGCTACAGATGTGGCAGCACGTGGTTTGGATATAAAAGAGTTGTCCATGGTAGTAAACTTAGACTTGCCGCATACTATGGAAACGTATACGCATAGAATCGGAAGAACTGGTCGTGCAGGGAATGAGGGAATCGCTATAACACTTTATAACGAAACAGAAATCCAAGATGTTATGGAGTATAAAAATGACACTCGTATATTTGAAGATTCCAGCATATTAAAAAAATCAAATGCGTTTGAAATGAAACCACAGTTTGTTACACTTGTTATTGAAGGTGGGAAAAAAGATAAGCTTCGTGCAGGTGACTTACTTGGTGCTTTAACTGGTGATGATAGTCTTAAAGGAAGTTCTATTGGCAAGATAGACATTTATGATAGACAAGCCTATGTAGCAATAGAAAGAGAAAAAATAGATGAAGCACACAAAAAACTCTCAAACGGAAAAATCAAGAACAAAAAGTTTTCAATCTGGGTTTTATAATGAAATATATTTTCATAGTTTTAATGATGGTTCTGAGTATGTCTGCAAAGGAAAATAAGATGAATATATATGATTTTAATGTAAAAACAATAGAGGGAAAAGAAATCTCTCTCAATAAATATAAAGGCAAAGTTTTACTCATCGTAAATGTCGCAAGTGAATGTGGACTTACATACCAATACGATGGACTTGAGAAGTTATACCAAAAGTATAAAAAGAAGAAGTTTATGGTTTTAGGATTTCCTTCAAATCAGTTCTCAAATCAAGAACCAGGGACAGATGAGGAGATTAAATTTTTCTGTACATCAAAATATGATGTCCGTTTTGATATGTTCTCAAAAATTGAAGTAAATGGAGATGGGGCTGACCCTCTTTATAAATACCTCAAAAGAGAGAAGGGTGGATTCTTAGGATTTAATTCTATAAAATGGAATTTTACGAAATTTTTAGTTGATTCTCATGGGAATGTTATAAAAAGATATGGTTCATCTACCAATCCAGTTAAATTAGAAAAAGATATAGAAAAATTACTTAAATAAATGAAAGATTTAAAGTATTTAAATCATTATCCGGAAGTTACAAAACAACAAGTTCGTCTTTTACTAGAAAAAGGTGGACTTAAAGGGTATCTTCTAAAAAAATACCCAAATCCTCATACAATGAAAAATGATAAAGCACTTTTCTCTTACACAATCGATTTAAAGAACACATACATGAAGAAGTCAGCACCCTTAGCAAAGGTCGTCTATGATGGAAGAATAAATGTTATTCATAATGCTTTAGGGACACATCATTTTATATCAAGAGTTCAAGGTTCAAAACTAAAAGCAAAAAACGAGATTAGAATAGCGTCAATGTTTAAAACTGTTCCACAAGAGTTTTTAGAGATGATTGTTGTTCATGAGTTAGCACACTTCAAAGAAAAAGAACACAATAAATCTTTTTATAAACTTTGTGAATACATGCATAACTCCTACCATCAGGTAGAATTTGACCTACGTCTTTACCTCACGCATATAGACACAGTTGGTAAATTAGAGGATTGGAGATAAAAATTCACATATTTTAGGGTATACTATTGTCAAACAATTATAAGGAATAGTAATGTCTTTTGAAAATGACAATTTAGATACATATACAAAAGACAAACTTATAAAAATTATACACACATCTGTGAATGAGAAAAAAAGCTTAGAATATCTTATTAATCAGTTAAATGGAATCTCTTGGGAATTTGACTTAGCTAGAAATAAATTCACTTATGTATCTGATAGTGCTAAGGGTGTTTTAGGGTATGAGAGAGAAGAGTGGATTGATATGAACTCTTGGATAAATATGATACATGAGGATGACAGAGAGGAAACTCTTTTGTATTGTACTGCTCAAACTGCGAATGCTAAAGACCATGCTATGGAATATAAAATGGTTAAAAAAACTGGTGAAGCTATATGGGTATTTGATGTAGTAAAAGTAGGAAAAAATAATAAGAATGAAAGTGTTAAATTGTATGGTTTTATTATTGATATTACAGAAAAAAAAGAAAAACAGTTAAAAATTGAAAAAGAACATCAGTTTTTACAAACGATTATCAATGGAATTTCTGATCCTGTAATGATAATAAATGCAGATCATAGTGTTCCTCTGATGAATAAAAAAGTAAGAAAATCCTTAGAGGGACGAACATTCATAGACCCTCAAAATCCTAAATGTTATGAAATTTCTCATTATAGAGATACCCCTTGCGATGGTATTGATGACCCATGCCCACTAAAAGATGTCCTAGAAAGTGGCAAGGCGACTAAAGTTATGCATAATCATAAACAGGCAGATGGAAGTGATCAGTTTGTAGAACTAGCGGCTTCTCCATTGTTTGATGAATGCAATAACTGCACGGGAATTATAGAATCAGCACGAGATGTTACAGCATATGTACAACTTGTAAGTGAGCTAGAAAGAAAGAGTGAACTTTTAGAGCATCAAGCGACACATGACTACTTGACAGGTTTACCAAATAGGGCGTTATTTATGGATAGGCTAGAACAAGCTGTTTTAGATACTCCAAGACATAAAACAAGTTTAGCCTTATTTTTT
>JAFLJZ010000097.1 GCA_022712775.1 Sulfurimonas sp. | reverse complement strand
AGAGATAATAAAAGTGCTATTTCACCTCTTCTATTCATTACCGTCATTAAAAGAGAAGATATAATATTAATCGCTGCTATAAGGATAATAAGCATCAAAACTATAAATAGAGATGCTTTTTCAAGTTCTAGTGCTGCAAAGAAATTTACATTATCCTGCCACCATCCTTTTACGGTTGCTCCAACAGGCAGAGCTTCTCTAATTTTTAATATATCTACATGAGGATTGTCTGAGTAGATATGAATACCATCGTATTGATTACGTGGTATATTCATCATAAGTTGCAATGAAACAAGTGTTGTATAGCTGTACGCTTTATCGTACGCTGTTAAACCAGAATCAAAGACTCCCTTTACTTTAAATCTTTTAATCTTTGGAGTAACAGACATTCCACCTGGTTCTAAATGCGTAAAAATATACATCAATCTATCATCAATAAAAAGTGTAAAGTCATCTCTCAATGTCTTACCGATTACTACATCAAACTTCTTGAGAGTAATTCCCTCTAATGCTTCTTTTAATACACTGTTTACCTTCATTTCATCTTCAAAGTTCACACCAAAAAGGTAACCACCTTCTATTTTTGCTCCACTTCTAGCCATAACAGAAGACTGTACATAAGGGCTAAAAGAAAGAGAAGGGAACTTTGTTTCTAGGTCTATAAGAAGGTTTTCATTTACCCCACCATAAAACTTTGGAACAATAGTCATTGGGTAATTCATAATAGTCAATTTTTTTCTAAACTCATTACTAAAGCCATTCATAAGTGCCATCGCAACCAAAAGCACTGTAACACCTAATAGTATTCCTAAAAACGCAAGTAAGGCAGAAAGAAATATAAAAGGCTGGTCATTATCAAAGCGTAAAAATCTTTTTACTAAGAATGGAACTATATTTTTTTTCAAGAAGCAGAAGCTCCAGCAAATGCCCCTTTTTTAGGTCCACTTTTTCCGCAACATTGTTTATACTTTTTTTCACTTCCACAAGGACAA
The DNA here is from genome assembly GCA_022712775.1 of Sulfurimonas sp. Next base: position 1,815 of record JAFLJZ010000097.1, on the reverse strand, counting down.
GGATCATTTCGAGCAATCTTTTTTCCTGATAATTGTTCATTTTCAGAATTTGAATGATTAAAAATTCTTGCCGCCTCTTTTAGTCTTTGTTCTGCTGCCATTTTTTCAGCTATTCTCGCTGCTTCATCTTCAGCTGATTCTGTTTTAAATTGAATTATCTGTAGTGTTTTTATCGTATTGAATTTTATATCATTAATCAGTTCACTAAAAAGGTTATAACTCTCTTTTTTATACTCAACAAGAGGATCTTTTTGATTGTATGCACGCAGTCTAATACCTGTTTTCATTGTATCCATCGAGTATAAATGTTCACGCCAAGCATTGTCTAGTTCTTTTAAATAAAACTCTTTTTCTATATCAGTTCGCACAGAATCTTCTAAAACAGACATTTTATCATCATAAGATTTTTTTACCGAAGCTACAATACCTTCTAAAAGTTCTTCGTATTCTACGTTTTCAAAGGTCTCTATTTCTAAACCAAGATTTATCTCTTCTTTTAAGAGTTCTGAAACTTTTTTAAGATTAAAATCTTCACTTGTCCCACCATCATAAATATCTGAAATTTGGAATAAGTTTTGTATGTAAGCAATTCTAATTTCATTTATTTTTGCTGCGATATCATACTCTTTACTTAAAAGTTGATTTCTAAATTTATAAACAATCTTTCTTTGCTCATTTGCTACATCATCGTATTCAACGATCTGTTTACGACCTTCATAATGCATATTTTCAACTTTCATTTGTGCTTTTTCAACTGCACGAGTAACCATTTTAGATTCTATATACTCACCATCTTCAACACCAAGTCTTTCCATAATAGACTTAATTTTATCAGAACCAAAAATTCGAAGAAGATTATCTTCTAAAGATAAATAAAACTGCGTAGTACCAGCATCACCTTGACGACCTGAACGTCCACGTAGTTGATTGTCTATACGACGATTCTCATGTCTCTCTGTTCCGATGATATAAAGACCACCAAGAGCTTTAACTTCATCATTTACTTTAATGTCTACACCACGTCCAGCCATATTCGTAGCAATTGTCACAGCACCTTTACCACCAGCAGATTTAATAATTTCACCCTCTTGTTCATGGTTTTTAGCATTAAGGACTGTATGTGCTATTTTTTCTTTTTTAAGTACCGCGTGTAATGCTTCAGATTTTTCAATAGAAGCCGTACCAATTAAAATAGGTTGACCAGTTTTTGAAAGTTCTTTAATCGTATTAATTACAGCTAAAAACTTTTCTTCTTCTGTTTTATAAATAAGATCATTTAAATCTTGTCTTGTAACAGGAATATTTGTAGGAATAGAAACAACATCTAGCTTATAAATTTGTGCAAACTCTGTAGCTTCTGTTTCAGCAGTACCGGTCATACCCGCTAATTTATCGTACATTCTAAAGTAATTTTGAAATGTAATATCAGCAAGTGTCTGCGTTTCTTCTTTGATTTCAACACCCTCTTTTGCTTCAAGCGCTTGATGTAAGCCTTCACTAAATCTGCGACCTTCACTTAAACGACCTGTAAACTCATCAACGATAACAACTTCACCATTATTTACAACATAATCAACATCTTTTTCAAACAAGTAGTTTGCTTTAAGCGCTTGGTCAATTGCATGAGGAAGCGAAGCATTTTCTGCACTGTAAAGATTTTCTACATTAAAAAGTTCTTCTGCTTTTGTGATTCCCTCTTCAGTTATAAGAATAACCTTATCTTTTTCATCAACTGTGAAATGTTCATCTTTTGTCATTTTTAAAATAGTAGTATTTGCATCTTGATAATCTTGCATATTTCTATTGGTTGGACCA
>JAFLJZ010000096.1 GCA_022712775.1 Sulfurimonas sp. | reverse complement strand
CCATTTTTCTTTGTCTCTTTGGAACTACAAGTTGGACAAATTTTTACACTTTTTTATAGCTCATTGTAAATAAAACCTTTTTAGTCATTACTATACAGTACTTTCAAGCACTTCTTAGCCTAAAAAATATTACTTTAAATCAATTATTCTGTTGGGTTTTGAAATAGGTAAATTTATTGTTTTTTGATATAATTCTATTTGTAAGTCACAATTACTCCAGTTAAAGATGATTACTTTAACATATTGGAAGAATTAAGGGTAGGTGGATTAATTTCTCCCTACCCTTTTTTTTTGCTTTTTTTTAAGTGGGTGTATGTTGGGTGGGAATCCAATATTAGGAGTAGTTGTGACTACAAAAATAATACTAATGCTATTAGTATTGATGTTCTGCTGTGCAGACCGTCTTTATTGATAAATGGAGGGATTAATCACCCCTCTGCATTAGTATTTTCCTCTTACAAAAATAAATACTCCTAAGTAAAAATACGAGATATATATACTAAACATAAGATATAAGAGCATGTTGTTAAAGTAGGGTATAATTCTTTTTTATTAATAAATTAAGTTCAAATTATAGGAAAAATATTTATGCCATTTAGTGTAGAAAATAGAAAGGGAACTTTTAGTGGAATTATTTTTGTAGCGATTTTTGCTGCAGCAGCTACCTTTATATCAAGCATAGAATCTGTTAGAGCCTTAGGGATTTCTCCTTTGGTTATTGGTATTGTGATGGGTATCTTTTATGCAAACACTCTTCATAATCAGGTTCCAAAAGAGTGGGGAACTGGAATCACGTTTTCTGGGAAAAAAATCCTTCGTTTTGCTATTGTTTTTTATGGATTTAGAATCACATTTCAACAGATTGCTGAGGTTGGGATGAGCGGTTTTATGGTCTCTCTTATCATGTTAAGCTCTACATTTTTGATAGGTACTTATCTTGGAATGAAAGTCTTTAAGATGGATAGAGACACTTCAATGCTAACAGCCTCGGGTGCTGCTGTTTGTGGTGCGGCTGCTGTTTTAGCAACTGAACCTGTACTAAAATCAGAAGAACATAAAACTGCTATAGCGGTTTCGATGGTTGTGCTTTTTGGAACTATCTCAATGTTTTTATATCCTGTTCTTTATGCAACTATCATAGAACCTGCAACTGGTTTTTTACATATGACTACACAAGAGTTTGGTATCTATGTTGGTGGTACGATTCATGAGGTTGCACAGGTTGTTGCAGTTCCAGCTTCTATATCAGGAGCACCAACAGATATGGCAAATTCTGCTGTGATTGTAAAAATGACACGGGTTATTATGATTGCTCCACTTTTGATAGCTTTAGGAATTTATCTTTCTTATGAAGCAAAAAAAAGTGGAACAACTACAGACAAAGTCAAGCTTGTGATTCCATGGTTCGCAGTATATTTTATAGGTATGGCGGGATTTAATTCACTTGGAATTGTTCCTCAAAATATTGTAGATATTATTAACGAGATAGATACATTTTTACTTACAATGGCGATGACAGCACTTGGAATGGGAACTATCTTTTCTAAGTTTCGTGGTTTAGGGTTAGCTCCAGTTTACACAGCATTTTCTATGTTTATATGGTTAGTGATTGGTGGATTTATTGTAACAAAACTTGTAGTGGCAAATTTTTAATGTGTAAGGCTTAATAAAACTCTTAAAATAAAAGTTATATAATAAATGAAATCAAATCTTTAGAGGAGCCAAATTAAATGTCACACATGCCTAATACATTAAATTCATTTTGGCTTTGGAGAGAGATTTCAAAAAAACTTGGGGTATCAAATCCAGCATATAAGTACTGGAAAAATACACCAAATTTAAAGTTAAATAACAAGTATATTTTCTTACAAAAAGAAACATTACCGCAAAAGTATGAATACATTGAGCCTATCTTGACTGATCTCTCTGGTCATCTTCCTATCAAGTACGCTTCTGATAAACTACACGTAAATGAACACTTGTTCTCAAGTGATAGAATGAAGCTACACAAGGAGTTTGAGTATAAATTTGTAGAAGATGTGAAGTTTGTAAATATAAAAAAATTCTTTCGTGAAAATGGTATTAAAGTCTCAAAAAATTCTCTTGTGCAGCTTGGTAAAATGAAAGATTTAGACTTATCTGGAAGTAGTGCTTTTTATAATCTTAAAAATGATTATGGCATTGTAGTTTATGACTAAGCTGACAGAATGAATATATTTTTTTTAGAATTCCGTGACCCTTTATTTTCCGTAATTATTTTCTTCGCATTGATTTTTGTAATAACCTTTCTTTCTTATTGGTGGGGACGTTATAAAAGAAAAGAAGATGATAGACATTTAGATAAGTTTTTAAAACAATTCCGTGCGCTTCCAACAAAAGATGAATTAAAAAAACTAGTCTCAAGTGATGAACTTTCTCAGAAGTCATGGATGTTATTAGCATCTTCTTATTCAAAAAGTGGAAACTATGATAAGAGTATAGAAATTTATAATGAAATTTTAAACCTCCTTGATAATAACGATAAAAAAGAAGTGCTCTATTTACTTGGAAAAACTTATTTTAAAGCAGGATTTTTAGAACGCTCAAAACAGATTTTTTTAGAGATATTAAGAAAAAATCCAAGAACTCCTCAGGCCTTAGAAACCTTACTTTTAGTGTATGAATATATGAAAGACTATAAGTCAGCCTTAGAAGTTTTAGAGCCATTAGAAGCACTTGATAAAGAGATAGGCTGTGATAAATTTTATCTAAAATCTTTATCAATTTTAAATGATGTAGAAATATCGCAAGAGAAAAAAGCACAAGAATTGATAGCTAATTACAATAAGTCACATCAGTTGGCATATCTTGTTTTTGAATACCTATTTCGCGTAAACCCTAAACTTGCTTGGGAAAATTTCGATAGTTCTAAAAGTGAAGGCATGGTTGATTTACTTTGGAATTTGAAAAAAGATAACTTGAATCTAAAAGTAATTGAGCAAAATAGTTTTTTAAGAGATTTATACAGTGCTCGTGGAGATTTTGAACTTTCAAATAAAAGTAATATATTTGAGTTTGATGCGCTTATCCATCTTAGAGGTAAGGCAAATGCAACACTTAGTTTTGAGTACATTTGTGATAATTGTAAACAGTTGTACCCTTTTGCTTTTCATCGATGTAGCTCGTGTCATGCCATTGATACTATAGGGGTAGAATTTAGTTTAACAAAAGATTTTCATAGAGATTTTAGTGAAGAAAGTAACTCTTTTGTGTGATGTAAGAAAATGAAAGATGTGATAAACTTGCAAGAGATGAGGGAAAATGAAGGATGGATTAGCAAATGCTTAAAAATATAGAACAATTACAACTGAGTTTGGGTTATGAGTTTAAGGATACAAAACTTATTACCGAAGCACTTACGCATAAAAGTTTTAAAAAACCTTATGATAATGAGAGGTTAGAGTTCTTAGGTGATGCTGTTTTAGACCTTATTGTTGGGGAATATCTTTTTAAGAAATTTTCAAAATCGGATGAGGGCAATTTATCTAAAATTCGAGCATCCCTTGTAAATGAAACAGGCTTTGATAAGTTGGCACGTTATTTAAATTTAGGTGAATATATTTTACTCTCAAATGCAGAAGAAAAAAATGGTGGTAGAGAAAAATCATCACTTCTCTCAAATGCATTTGAAGCTGTAATGGGTGCAATTTACTTAGAATCAGGTCTGGAAATTGTTAATGATATAGCAATAAACCTTATAGAAAAAAACCATAAAGAGATATCGTTAGATTCTCTCTTTAGTGATTTTAAAACTTTACTTCAAGAGATAACACAGGCGCAGTTTGGAATAACTCCAGTGTATACAGTTGTTGCTAGTCGTGGACCTGATCATTTAAAAGAGTTTGAAGTCGCTGTAAGTATTCAAGATAAAGAATATTCAAGAGCAGTAGGAAAAAGTAAAAAAATTGCACAACAAGTTGCAGCAAAAATTGCTTTAGAAGTGTTAAAGGGAGAAAGTAGTGAATAGTTTTGGAGAGAAATTAAGGTTTTCAACATTTGGAGAATCACATGGAACAGCTTTGGGTTGTCTTTTAGATGGTGTTCCTGCAGGTTTGAAAATTGACGAAGAATACATTCAATCAGAGTTAGACAGAAGAAAACCAGGTAAGTCTGAGTTTGAAACGGCACGAAAAGAAGCTGATAAGGTTGAGATTCTCTCAGGTGTATTTGAAGGTTTAAGTACAGGTACACCTATTGCGATGGTGATTTATAATACAAATCAAAAGTCAAAAGATTATACAAATATTAAAGATGTATTTCGTCCAGGTCACGCTGACTTTACTTATTTTCATAAATATGGAATCAGAGATTACAGAGGTGGAGGGCGTTCATCTGCAAGAGAAACTGCTGCGAGGGTAGCTGCTGGAGCGATTGCAAAACTAATGCTACAAACACTTGATGTCTCAATTCAAAGTGGAATTAGTGGAGTTGGTGGTGTAAAATCAGAATCATTTGATTATGAAGCAGCTAAAGGTAGCTTGATTTATGCACTAGATTCTAAAAAAGAACAAGAACAAAAAGATGTAATTTTAAAAGCTAAAAATGACCATGATTCTGTTGGTGGAGTAGCACGAGTTCTTATAAAAGGCACGCCAATTGGTTTAGGGCAACCTCTTTACTATAAACTTGATGGAGTACTCGCAGATGCGATGATGGGTATTAATGCTGTCAAGGCTGTTGAGATAGGAGATGGCGTTTTATCTGCCTCAGTATTAGGCTCACAAAATAATGATGCTATCAGATCTAATGGTTTTGAGACTAATCATGCTGGTGGAATCTTGGGCGGAATTAGTAATGGTGAAGATATAGTGTTAAATGTATATTTTAAACCAACTCCTTCTATATTTAAAGAGCAACATACGATAAACACACAAAATGAAGAGTTAGACTTTGCACTTAAGGGTCGACATGACCCATGTGTTGCGATTCGTGGAACAGTAGTTTGTGAATCGATGGCTGCATTAGTGATTGCAGACATGTTACTATTAAATATGGGTTCAAGTATGGATGGTATAATAAATTATTATAAATAGGAGAAGGGGGAGAATATGTTTAAAATTTATAAATCAGAAAAAACTGAAGAATGGTTTTTTGCACAGGATTTGTATGTGTTAAGCGAAACTAATGAAAGAGGGATTATTATCTATGCTAACGATGTATTTTGTGAATTAGCAGGTTATACAAAAGATGAACTTATTGGACAACCGCATAATATACTAAGGCATTCTGATATGCCTCGCATTGCCTTTAAAGGTTTATGGGATGACGTATTAAATAAAGGTTTCTGGACAGGTTTTGTTAAAAATTGCAGAAAAGATGGTGGATATTATTGGGTGTATGCTACAGTATTGAGAAAAGTAAATCCTGATGGAAGCCTTAGTTATCTTTCAATTAGAAGAGTACCTGATAGAAACGATGTTGAAGCGTGTACAAAGCTTTATGCTGAGTTAAAATCTCAAGAATAGATAACAAGGAAAATTAATGGATCAGCAAACCAAAGATTTTAAAAACAAACAAAAATTACTTCAAGATGAACTACAAAAGCATAAAGATTCTAAAACAAGTTATAAGCCATATATGCAATTTATGGATGATATCAGTACTTGGTTAAAAGAGGTGATTAAATAATGGAAATTTTATGTTCAGAACTATATGAAAAACAATTAAAAGAGATACTTCTAAGTATGCTTAAAGAGGATGCTTCATCTGCTAAAAATTTTAAAATGTATCTTGACACACTTATTGTAAATATACCTACAAAGGCAAAAAAATATAAAAAATCAATTTATTTTGATAATGAAAATATAAAAGATTTGCAGTTTGATAAGTATACGATAGTCTTTTTTACAAATGATAATTATACAAGTCATAGTATTTTAGGGATAGTTAAAAAGTCTTAATATGTGATAAAAAAGTAACATTTTTCCTCAAATCAGACAATTGTAAGATTTTTATAGATTATTTAAGAAATTTGTGTTTATAATGTCACATTAATTAAAATATAAAGGATTGAAATGAAACAAATTATTCTTTCGGTACTATTTGCAAGTGTGACTTTATTTGCCGCTGATAGTGCTTCAGTTTATAAGTCAGGTTTTTTATTACCACCAAAAGGTGATGTAATTTATAAAAGACAATGCGCAAGCTGTCATGGTAATGATGGTAAACAAACAAGTTTCAAGGGTTCAGCAAAAGATGTTACATATGCTCCAATAGCTGGTTGGGAAGTTAGTAAATTAAATAAAGAACTATTAGAATATAAAAGTGGGCAGGCTGATAAAGACTATATGCCAGTAAATAAAACTGGTTATGGTGCCCAAATGAGAAGTGCAACTATTGATCTTTCGATAGCGGAACTTAAATCTGTTGCTAAATATATAAATGGTTTATAATAAACTTATATTAGAAATTAAAGGATAAATATGGATAATAAATATCTTAACAAAATGTTATCGGAAATGGATAAAGATTTAGCAGCTAAGGGTATGAATAGAAGAGATGCTCTAAAGTTAGCAGGTCTTTCAAGTGCTGGTTTTTTAATGGGTGGTGCTACAAATGCTCAAGCTTCTGAAGAAGAAATAGTAAAAACTGATGCGAAAGGAAGAATCCTTATCGTTGGTGGTGGTCTAGCTGGTATGAGTACAGCGAGAAGACTAACTTCACAGCTTAGTGATCCAGATATTACTGTAATTGAACCAGAAGAACTTTCAGTATCTTATCAACCAGGACAAACGCTTATAGCAGCAGGTCTTTGGGATTTAGATGATATTAAATATAAAAGAGATGATTTTGTGCCAGATGGTGTAAAAATGATTCCAGAAAAAGTTATAGGATTCAATCCTCAAAAAAACTATGTAACAACGAATACAGGTCAAAAAGTAGAGTATGACTACATGATTCTAGCTACTGGTTTACAGATGGACTTTGAAAGACTCAAAGGACTAGAAGAAGCTGGTCGTGTTTATTCTTCAGGTGATAACTCTAAACTATTAGAAGTTTTGGGTGATGATATTTGTTCAATTTTTACAGCAGAGGGTTCTGAGAGAACTTGGGAAATTCTGCAAAAGAAAATTGAAGATGCTAAAGCTGCTAGTCCTGAAAAACCACTTCGATTTCTTTTTACACATCCAAGTACGCCAATAAAATGTGGTGGTGCTCCAAAGAAAATCATGAATCTTGCGCATGCTAGACTTAAAGAAGCTGGAGTAAGAGATAATGTAGAGATGCTATTTTGTACAAATGGTGGTGCAATGTTTGGTATTCCTGAATATCATGATGCAGTTTTAGGTCAGTTTATAAGAGCAGATTTTAAGTGGAATTATAGACATAACCTCATAGAAGTGCAAAAAGAGAACAAAATTGCAGTATTTGATGCAAAATGGCAAGAAAAAGGTCCTTGGGATCCAATCATGAAAGAGTATGAAGTTATTCCTAAGCATGAAAAAGTAGAAATAGCGTATGATTTTTTACATATTTCTCCTGATGCAGTAGCTCCAAGAGAAATTAGAGAGTCTGATGTTGGTTCAGCTGCAGGTTGGGTGCCAGTAAATAAAGAAACTCTTCAACATTTCCAATATGACAATATATACTCAATTGGTGATGTTGCTCAAGTTCCAATGGGTAAAACTGGTGGATCTGTAAGAAAGCAATATAAAGTTCTTGTAGACAATCTTATAGCTCAAATGGAAGGTAAGGCACCACCATCCAAGTATGCAGGGTATACAGTTTGTCCTCTTATTACAGATATTGGTAGAGTGATGCTCGCTGAGTTTGATTGGACTGTTAAGCCCACTCCATTATTTCCGTTAGACCCAACTGTTGAAAGATGGGTTTGGTGGTTAATGAAGATGTATGCGCTTAAACCAATGACGATGATTGGAATGATTAAGACAGCGCAGGCTTAATACAAATAAGAGAAGGAAACTTTTCCTTCTCTCAATTTCCACTCTTTTTTCACTCTTCCAACTAAAATATTTTTACAAGCAGGATTTATACATGCAAATAAAATTTGAATTTGTTATCTATGATGAGACCAAAGATTCATTTGAACTAGATGAGAAAACTTACTCTTTTGAATTAAACGATGAACAAATGCAAAGCTATGAGTTTTTTAAAGAGACGGATTTACATCTTTACAATTGGTTTAGAGAATCTGATACTTTTATGAGTTGGATTAAAGAAGAAGTGTATCCAGATAGTGTAGGAAAAAAAATAGCAATATGTGATATTAATGATATAAGTTTTAGAAGATTTTATTTTTTCAAAGTAACAAGTGGTGATAGTCATTACGAATACTTTAAGAAACTTTTTGATATTTACCATGCATTGGATTGGCAAGATAGAGAAGAAGTTGGGGAAGAGATTTTAGAGCACCTAAAAGTCAAAAGACAAGAACTTATTATCGAGTTAAAAGAAGATGTAGTTGAGGATAAAGAGACTACAGAAAATAGCGATTCTAATTAAAGGAAAAGTAAATGCTAGAAAAATTTAAACTTGCAATAAAAAGAGAAATCTTTTATTACTTATTAACACTAGTATTACTAACACTTATAATGCATATTGACCTACTGAGTGATCCTTTATCTAGGTTTGAAGCAATGCAAGAAAAAGGAAATTATTCGCATCCTTTTATATATACTTTTATTGTCTATGGAGTACTGCTTATTTTTAGAAAAAGTATAGATTTTGTAGTAGGTATATTCACTAGAAAAACTGATGAAAAGTAATTTTTTTTTATCTAAATATTTACATTAATTAGTTTTTTACTTACATGGTATGTTTCTCTTAGTAACACAATATGTATAAATATCATCATATTCTAAGTATTGATATTTATAATAGCCTTTAATTATAAATAAGAATGTTATAATCTTTTTTTGTGCCAACTTTGTGATAAAACATATGAATTTATCGCGTTATCACAATGAATACCAAGTAAATAAATATAAATGAGGAGAATTTATGAATAAAGATTTCGAAACAGAAGAACTAGCATCTGTTAGCAGAAGAGATTTTTTCAAAAGAACAGCAACTGTAAGTGCTGCCGCTGCAGCAACAATTTTAGCTCCAGCCACATTATTCGCAGATGATATAAATATAACACATCATGCAAAATGGGGAACTTCTTTAGGTGATGAAGTGAATAAGTTTCCTTACGGAATACCATCAAAATATGAACATAATGTTGTAAGAAGAACTTCACCGTTAATGTCATCAGCTGGAGATATGCATGCCGCAATCTCAATGACACCTTTGCATGAGCTAAACGGAATTATTGTGCCAAATGGTTTACACTTTACTCGTACTCACAATGGTGTAGCTCATATTGATCCAAATAGGTTTA
>JAFLJZ010000095.1 GCA_022712775.1 Sulfurimonas sp. | reverse complement strand
CTATGGAACACTTGGTGTTAATCTCATAGGAAGTTTTCTGATGGGTATTTTAATCGCGTACTTTATGTATACAACTGTTTTTTCAATGCATACAAAATCTTTTCTCTCTACTGGAATCTTAGGGGCACTCACAACCTACTCTACTTTTGCGGTAGAGAGCTTTTTACTCTTAAAGGGTGGTCATCTAATGCTTGCGACTTTAAACGTTTCTCTCAATGCTATAGGAAGTATTATCATGGCAGCGGGTGGTTTTTATTCGGTAAAGTTCTTTTTTAAATAGTTATAATTTCATCTGCACACCACGAGGCTAAGTCCATGTCATGTGTGATTAAGAGTATGCCCATACCATCAAGATTTTTTACTAGCATACGCATGACTTCGAGTTGAATCACATTATCTAAAGCAGAAGTCGGTTCATCTAAAAGTAATAGGTCTGGTTTCATAAGCATTGCTCGAAGTATTGAGGAGCGTTGAAGTTGCCCACCTGAGAGTTCATGTGGAAGTTTTAAAAGTAGTTCACTTTCTAGGTCTAATAAGTCTAAATATTTTTGTATCTCATCTGTAGAAGCTACATCTTGTATTTGATTTAAAAGTGTATAACTTGGATGAAAAGAGCTATAAGGGTCTTGAAAAACTTGCGAACAGTTTGCAGTAGTAATCTCACCAGAAAAAGGTTTTAAACTTTTTAAGATAAGCTCAAAAAGTGTACTTTTCCCAGCCCCACTTTCACCTACTATAGCTTTAACTTCACCTTTTTTTAAAGTAATAGAAAAATCGTCAAAAAGCAAAATATCTTTTGTATACCCAAAAGATAAGTTTTTAACCTCTAGAATATTTGACAAGGTTATTTCTTATTTAATGCCAAGTATAATTTTGTAAGTTCTTTGTAAAGTGCATCTGGTTTGATGTTAGCATCATTTTCCCAAACCCTTTTCATTACAACATTATCTTCTTCGCCTGCCCATACTTTAATGTATGAACCATCTTTATAGCCATTATCTTGACGAAACTGATTAAGAATATTTTTACCAACATATAAACGGTACAGTGTTTCTAAGTTTAAGCCACTCATTACAACTAAGTCAAAAAATTCTTTAATCAACTCTTGAACATCTAAAGGCTCTTTACTTAAAGATATTCGCATAATATTTTCAACTTTCTCAATGACACTATTTTGTGTGTCAAAGTTTGTACTTTTAATATCAATTGTAGAAAAACTTTCTAATTCTGCTATATCTATGCCTAAATCTTCAATTCCACCTTTTAAGTTCTGTGAATAATTTTCTATAGCCAAAGAGATAATAAAATGCCAAACATCAATAACTTCGATCTGATGATTTTCCCAGTCTGGTTCTTTATTGATACTCTTCCAATGCTTCCATGAAAAACTGTCAATCATCTCTGCACATTCCATATAAATACAACGCTTCCAATCTATGGTTTTACCGTTTTTAGTTGTACCATTTGTCCAGTTCTCACCATTAGTCGCATCATTTAGCTGATCTTGAAGTTGTAGCATTAAAAGTATCTTATCCATATAGTTTCTCTTTGTAAATTTAATTTATTTATTCTATCTAATATGCTACTATTCCATACTTAAAAAGAGAGATTTATGAAAAGAATAAACTGTAGAAGATGTGAATATTATTTTGTTACTTGGAAACCTAAGCACCCACATGGCTGTAAGGCATATGGTTTTAAATCTCATATAATCCCATCTTTAACAGTTTTTCAAAGTAGTGGAAGTGAGTGCAGTATGTTTAAAGAGAAGAATCCGTCCAAATAATTTTTTTTCCAAAACCCAATGTATTATCTGTCATTTTAAAATACTCTATTTTGATTTTGTATAATGTAGGATTCATAATTCGTGCATGTCCAAAAGCTTTAAAATAAAGACTACTTAAAGCAGAATCTTCAAGTAATGCAAACTTCCCTCGAAACTGGACACCTTGAATTTTACCTATAGTTTTTGTTTCAAGTAAAATATTTCCAGCAACTTTATTATTATAATTTATATTTTCAATATGGAGAGTGTCATCACTACTTGCAACGATAAAGGAATTATCTTTGATACTATACGCATAAAAAAGACTACAAACACTTAGTTCAGTACCATCTGTTGTAGCAAGACTTAGTACATGATGTTTCTCTAAAAATGTAGCTATCTTTTCTAAATCACTTTTCATGACTTATACATAAAATTTTCTAAACCCTCTGCATCTGTAATAGTTCTTTTTTCCAACATCATTTGACCAATATCATCTTCACTAAGCATACTATACAAGTCCATTGGACTACTCATATTGTAATAACTTTTCATAAAATCTAAAGTTATACGCAGCTTATCTTCTTGAACTGTGTGTTTTTTATACTCTCTATATTCTTCCCAATCAATGTTTGCCACTTTTATTTCTCCAATGCTTTTTCTAATCTTTTAATTATTTCTAACATTTTAGCAGAAGAAACAGCAAAATTCAAACGCATAAAACCACTTCCTTCTCTACCAAAGCTTATTCCTGCATTTAAACCTAGTTTTGCATCTTTAATAAAAAACTCTCGTAAAGCCTTGTCTTTTAAACCCATACCTTTACAATCTAGCCATGCTAAATACGTGGCTTCTATCGGTGTTAGCTTGATTTTTGAAGGGAATTTTTTACAAAGTACTTTTAAAAAATCATAATTTTCTTGTAAATGATTCTTCAAGTCTTCTAACCAAGGCTTTCCGTGGGTATATGCTGATTCAAAAGCAACATGCGATAAAGAACTTCCTTGTGCAAAATGCACTCTATCATATACTTTTTTAAATTTTTTACGCAAGTCTTCATTTGTAATAGCCACACTACTCATAGCAAACCCAGCCATATTAAATGTTTTTCCTACACCTACTGCAGTGATAGTAATATCTCTTGCCTTGTCTGATAAAGATGCAAAAGGTATATGAATATTTGGTTTATACACTAAGTCCGAATGTATCTCATCAGAAAATACAACAATATTATGCTCTAAACAAATCTCTAAAATTTCTTCTAACTCTTCTCGTTGCCAAACTCTTCCAACCGGATTATGAGGAGAACATAAAAGTAATAGTTTTGTATCTTTATCTATCTTAGATTTTAGATCGTGTATATCAAAAGTATAGATTCCGTCTCGTTCTTGTTTCAATGGATTTTTCAGTAACTTACGATTACTACTCAAAACTGTATGAAAAAAAGGTGGGTATACTGGAGTTTGAACTATCACCTTGTCTCCAATCTCACTAAAGGCTTCAATGCACACACTCATACTTGCAACAACTGAATGTGAGTAGAACATATCTTCTAAGGTATACTCCATATGGTGTTCTTTTTTTATCCACTCTATTTGTGCTTTAAACGCAGATTCTGGAACCTCTTCATAGCCCATAATAGGATGCTTTAATCGCTCTCGTACAGAATCAAGCACAAAATCAGGAGTATCAATATCCATATCTGCAACCCATACTGGCATTACATCAGTAGTATTAAAAAGTTCCTCTCGAAGCGTATACTTTTCTGCATTAGTATCTTTTCTGCAGGCTGATTCTTCAAAACTATATTTTATTTTTTCTTCCAAACACTTAACTCCGAAATCGTATGTTGATACTTTCTTGCTGTTTCTTTGATAACAAAATCCAAATCTTGAACATGAATAAGCTCAAAGTTATCAGCTAAAATACTTTTTAGTGAATCAAGCGTTGTAACCTCTTTAGAATCATCATCCTTGTACCCACCTAACCAAAACTCTTTTTTTGTTGAACTTTCTTGCCATGTATATGGTGAAGTGATAACTAAAATTCCATCATCATTGAGACGCTCATGAATCGTGTCTAAAAACAATCGTGGTTGATAAAGTCTGTCTATTAAATTTGTAGCCATTACTAAGTCATACGAGTTAAAATTTGGCTTCATATTACAGGCATCACCCTGCCAGAATGTCACTTTCTTTCTTAGATTCTCATAACCTAAGTCTTCTATGCTTACCCGTTTTGTAGATGTAAGTTCACCCTCTTCTTTTGAAGTAAAAGCGATATACCCATCATTTCTAAGTTTTGCACCTACTTGAACAAAACGTGCGGAGAAATCAATCCCTTCAACCTCATCAAAATCCTTTGCTAACTCAAAAGTAGCACGTCCTGTGGCACAACCGAGGTCAAGTGCCTTTGATTTGTTTGTAGCGAAACTTCTAGCCACCTCAGCACAAGCAACTGCGAAATTCTTCACTCCAAAATTTGTATCACCGTATTGAAATTCACAATACTGAGAAACTAAGTCATCAGTTTCATATATATCCATTTTATCTTCTTTATTTTTATTTGTTACTACGTATCTAAACCCAGCATGCTGGTAGAAATGTTTTCTAAAGGCATAACGAGACTTTTTCATAATTAAGTTTCCAGAACTTGCCCATGAAGATCCTAAAATCATAGAATGCTTGTCATCGAATGTTGGGGCTGTAAAATCATCATAAGCAGGATGAACTTTAAAGCCCTCAAAAGGATGCATTAAAGTACGTGAATGTTGCCATACATTTCCTACAACATCGAACACTCCGTTAAAGTTATACGTATTGACAGGTGTTGCACCCGCGTAATGAAAGTTAAGATTTGCATCTTCACTTTTTATAAGCTCACTCACCCCTGAACATTCACAGATAGCTTCGTATTCGGCTTCACTCGGAAGTAAATACTCTACACTATCTTTTATACTTTTATACTTACAAAAAGCTTCAGCTTCTAAGGCATTTACCTCAACAGGGAAACTCCACGGCATTTGTATCTCGTGACTTAGTTCTCTATATATATACGTGTCCCCTTGAGGTATCCAAAATACAGGACACATTGCCTCTGATAACTTTAAAAACTTTTGACCCTCTTGTGACCAATACTCTTTTTTCTCATAACCCTTATCTTCAACAAAAGCTAAATATTCTTTGTTTGATACTAAATACTTTGAAGTTTTAAAACTCTCTACATATTCACTTTTCGTACCATACTCATTATCCCAACCATAATAAACATCTTTATGGTCTTTGCCAAGTTCTACTTGAGTGGATTCAATCGTAAAAAGTTCATTCACAGGAGCTTCACCAAAATAGTCACATCTTTTAAACTCTTGTACCTCTTTTACAAATGCTAAAGGCATCTGGCGATGGAGTACAGAAGAAGTTTCTAGATGAATTCTTTCATGCTCTATGCCCATTATAATGACCCACATATCAGAGTCCCATGTGATAGGGAGTGTTAATTCCAATGTATCTATAAGCCCTAAAACTAACTCTTTTGTAAGCTGACGATATACTCTTGTTTCTTCTACACTTGGCCACTTGTAATGTGAGGATTCCACATCGTCCCAACTCATCTCATCTACACCAACAGCGAAGATAGATTCAAACTCTGGATTTATTCTTTGCTTTATAATTTTCATATTGATTAATTTGTTGACAAAAAATGTAGCAGTGTGCCCAAAATAAAAAATCATTGGATGGCGCGTAGGCTCACTTTTTTTGAAAAAAACCTCATCACTAACAAGAACTTTAAACATTTTTTCATAAAGTTCATAGGTATTTAGAAAATACTCTCGTATTTCTTGGCGTTTATTTGAAATACTTGTTCCCTCAAGTGTGATAGGATACATACTTAGTTTATTCAAAAAACCGCCCTTTTATTTGGTATAATCATTATATGCAATTTTATCATAGTAATTTATTAAGTTCTGTAACAAGTGTCACACATGCCTTTACAACTAAGCAAAATGGAAATCTAGCATTTCATGTGAATGACGATCCGCTTACAGTACATCAGAATCATGAAAACCTAGCAAAATTTTTACACTACACAAAAAAATCACTTATACATATGAAACAAATACACTCAAGTTATGTGCATATTGTTAACGATAAGGATTCATTTGATAACCCTAAAGAATGTGATGCTCTTGTTACAAACAAAAAAAATACTCCTCTGATGGTTATGGTTGCAGATTGTTCCCCTATACTTTTTTATGATTCTATGCAAGCAGTTATAGCAGTTGCACACGCAGGAAGACAAGGTGCATTTAAAAACATTATAAAAAATACACTTAATACTATGCAAGATTCTTTTGGATGTAATATGAAAGATGTTCTCGTAAGCATTGGTCCGAGTATCAGCAAATGCTGTTATAAAGTAGGAAGTGAAATATATGATAAAACATTAAAAATAGGCTTGTCTTATGCTATAGAATCTCGAGATAACAGCTATTACCTTGATATTAGCTCGATCCTAAAAAAACAACTTTTAGAATCCAGTATACAAGAAAAAAATATTGAAATTTCAAAAGAATGTACTTGTTGTGAGAATCACAAGTACAACTCTTACCGTGCTGATTCCACAACAGGACGATTCTGCGGAATCATCTCACTACTTTAAAAACTTTTTCGTCTGAATATCTTCAAGTATCGAATCAGACGAGCTATCTAAATCATGCGCAATAGCTTCAGTTTTTGTTGCTATATCCATACTATGTTGTGTTGATTTATTTAATGTATCTATAAATGAATGGAAATTATTAATTTCTTTACTTTGTGCTTGTAAATCTGTCACAATACCAGAAATAGATTGAACTAAGGTATTGATACTTATATTAATCTCTGCAAGTGATTTTTGTGTTCGCTCTGCAAGTTTTCTTACCTCATCAGCAACAACAGCAAAGCCTCGACCATGTTCACCCGCACGTGCTGCTTCGATAGCTGCATTTAGTGCTAAAAGATTTGTTTGTTCTGCAATATCACCAATAATTGTTACAACATTTTTAATCTCTTCACTTTGCTTACCAACTTCTTCCGTTTGATCAACAATATTAGTAATATTATGAACTATTTCTTCTGTTGCTCTTGCTGTTTCTTTGGTATTTTCAAGTTGTGCATTAGAACCTATCATTAATTCATTTACAAACTCACTCAATGTTGTAGACTTATCTTTTAACTCTTGTGCATCAGATGCATTTTTCACTAGCATTGTAGATATATCACTTCCAAGTGCATTTACCATTTTTTCTATTTCACTATCTGCCGTAGCAAATTTTGTTGTAAAATCCATATTTGTAAATGACTTGATATTATCTACTATTTTATTTACATCTTCTCCCACTGTATTCTCTAAACTGTCAAGCATTTTATTCATAACATTTTTAAGCTCTACAAGGTTTGGATCATTAGGATTTTCAGATAGTCTTTGAGAGTAATTTCCGTTACCCATATTCTCAGCTACCCGAGTAGCATCCCCAACAAGGCGTTTATCTTTTTCTACACCCTCTTTAATATTTTTAATTCCCTCATTGATAGTACTAGCTAATAGTCCTAATTCATCTTTACTTGCAATAACAATAGTTTCTACTTCATCAGTTTCTCTATTTACATATTTAAAGAAGTTCAATAAACCATCTTTAAAATAGCCCAGAGGTATAATTACGGCTTTAACCAATATAATATATAACACTATCATAGAAATAATTTCTAATGCTAAAATCCAAGCTAAAGTAGTTTTAATAACATTATTTGATGCTTCTACTTGTTGATCTAATGGCATATCAACTTCAAGTACTCCACGCACATCACCAAGTTTCCAGTCATTTCTAGGTGTGTCTGCTCTTGTATTATGGCAACTTACACAACCATCAGCCACCATAAAGTCAGCAATAGCAACTCGCATCATCAACTTTCCATCAACAATTTCTTGTCTATAAAAAGGCTCTGCATCAGCTTGTTTTTCAAAATGTTCTAGTGCATCTTTTTGAAACTCATCAATCGTTCTACTCGCACGATTTGGAAAAGGATATTTACTATAAAGCCTTAACTTTACCCCACTTTCACCCTTGCTTAACATAGCACTTAAATCATGTATCATAGTTGCGGGGAGGGGAACAGTATCCGCATTAGTTGCGTGATCAAAGTTAATTTTTAAAGCCTGACTTTTTTTGACCTTAGGAATCACATTATTTGCATAATATGCGCGTACAGTTTTGAATTGGTTCACTGTATTTGTAGCAGCTATAACATTACTTTTAATCATGCTTTTTTCATTGATATTATCAATTGTAATGGCTATAAAAACTATACTTAAAATACTAAAAATAGTAAGGGGGATGAAGATTTTCATCTTTAGGGTTAATCTTTCGAACATAAGGATTCCTAATATTTAATCTTTCCCTTACTATAGAGTAAGAAAATAAAATATTAGCTTAAAAAATAATTTTTATCTTACTCTTACTCTTTAATCGTATCTTTCATACTGTCTCGAATAAACAAAAACTCATCGAGATTCTCAAAAAATATATCTATCAATTTGGGATCAAAATGCTCGCCTCTTTCTTCTTTAAACATTTTAAATATTCTTTCATCATCCCAACTAGGTTTATATACCCTTGTACTCCCAAGCGCATCAAAAACATCTGCAAGTGCAGTTATACGACCATATATATGTATCTCTTCCCCTGCTGTTTGATTAGGATATCCTTTTCCATTGTACTTTTCATGATGCTCATATGCAACTATTGCAGCCATTTTTAAAAGTGAACGATTTGAAAATTTCAACATGTCATAACCTAACTGAGCATGCGTATCCATAATTGCTCTTTCTTTCTCATCAAAACGACCTGGTTTATTAAGTACCGCATCTGGAATCGCAACTTTTCCAATATCATGCATTGGTGATGCTTGTTTTAACATTTCACATTCTTTTGCTGGCAATCCATAGTATTTTGCAAAAAGGTAAGTATATTCAGCAACTCTTTTTACATGGTTACCTGTTTCTTTACTTCTACTCTCACCAATAGAGCCCATTGTAAAAACAACTTCTTTTTGTGTTTCTTCTATCTCTTTTTGTAACTCGGCAACTTCTATAAACTTAAGTTCTAAGGCATCGTACTCTTGTTGTTGTCTTTTATCACTTCGTAACATGATTTTTTCTTGACGAGAAGCATTTTTTGTAAGCTTTTTATTTTCTTTTTCTAAACTTTGAATTTCAAATAAAAGTTCTTCCTGCGTTTTCATTGTTCAACCTATTTTACTACTAAAGTAATATTTAAATTTTCAAAATTTTCAATAAAGTCTTCACCAGCTTCCTCTGCACTTTCATTTTCTTCATCGTAAATCCAATTAATTTCTATTGTATTATTTTGTATATTTTCTTCAAGTAAATCAAAAAATAGTTTTGAGCTACTTGAATTAAAATAAATTATCTCCATATTTACAACCGTCTTACTTGCCGGTTCTTCTGCAAAATAATCCTCTATCCACTTCATCATAGGTGCATAAAACTCAAATGTATTTTCAGGATATGATTTCCCAACTAATAAAATGACACCATTAGAATCAAGGTTAATTGCTGGGGTATAAAAGTTTATCAAATAAATCATCAAATGGGTTTTTAAGTATTGTAATGACAAATTCTTCTTGATTAGTATTTTCCCATGTAATGTACTTCGCTACTTTGCCAATAATTATAGCCTGTAACTTATCTTCAGATTGATAAGCATTTAAAGTTGTAAAACAAAGAAAAAGAATTATACCTATTGATTTAAACATGTCATTATTATAGTGTAAAAAGTACCTTATAGTGCGATTATTCCACTTAAATATTAGACTTCTTGCACTTTTATCGCTAGTTGAGGAGGGAGAAGTCCTAAAGATTCTTCAACAAGTTTTGTATTTCCATGTGTTATAAAGTTATCTGTATACTCAAAACTTATGAGTTGAATATTTATTATTTTTTCTTCTGCTAAAAACTCCAAGATTGCAGACCCTACTCCACCCATTTTTGCACTATCTGAAAATACAAACCATCGTTTGTGTTTTGTAGCCAAATCACGAAGCATCTTTTTATCCAAAGGCTTGACAAATCGAAGGTCTAAAATACTTACATCAACCTCAAGTAACTCGGCTGTTTCATACGCTCGTCCAACACCATTTCCATACCCTATAAAAAGAATATCACTCTCATTTGAGCGTAATAATTGAGATTTTGCCAACTCAAAAGGAAGAGATTCTGGTAATGTAGTTTCAGTAAAAGAACCTCTTGGATAACGAAGAGAGCAAGGGTGTTTATACTTACTAGCAAATGCCATCGCCTGATGAAAGCTTTTTTCATTACGAGGAGCGAAAAGTGTCATATTTGGAATTGCTCTGAGAAATGAGATATCAAAAACACCTTGATGTGTTTCTCCGTCTTCACCTACGATTCCAGCACGGTCAAGTGCAAATACAACAGGTAAATCCATCAAACATGTGTCATGGATAACCTGATCGTATCCTCGTTGCAAGAATGTTGAATAAATAGTACAAAAAGGTTTAAAACCCTCTTTTGCAAGTGCACTCATAGATGTAACTGCATGTTGTTCTGCTATAGCTACATCCCAAAATCTATTTGGATACATCTCCATTAGTTCGCTCATTCCTGTACCACTTGGCATCGCTGCTGTTGCACCAACAATTTTATCATTTTCTTTAGCAAGGTGCATCAAAGATTCTGTATAAATTTGTGTAGCTGATTTTGAAGCTGACTTTTTAGATGACGCACCACTCTCTCTATCAAAAGGAGAAACTCCATGCCATTTTTCTTCTTGACCTTCAGCTATTTGGTATCCCTTACCTTTGAGCGTTTGACAGTGTACAATTACAGGTTTTCCCATCCCTTTTGCTAATTCTAAAGTATCAATCAATGATTTAATATTATGCCCATCTATTGGTCCAATATACTCAATCCCCATCTCTTCAAACATAAGTCCAGGCGTGATAAGTTTTAAACCCTCTTCAAAACGTTTCGCGAGATAATGAGCACCCTCGCCAAAGTTATCTACAAAGTTTTCAGTATGTTTTTTAAACTTTTGATAAAAAGGTCCAGCCATAGCAGAACTAAGAATTCGACTAATTGCACCGATAGGTTTTGCTATGCTCATCTCATTATCATTAAGAATAATAATCATAGGATATTTTCTATCCCCAAGTTCATTCAGTGCTTCATATACCATACCTGCGGTCATTGAGCCATCACCAATAACAATAACGGGAACGCGACTATCTTGCTCGCCCTTTAAAGCTATCGCTTTTGCAGCTCCAACACCTAAAGATATAGAAGTTGAGCTATGCCCAGCTACAAAATAATCATCTTCACTTTCACTTGGTTTTGTATAACCACACAAACCATCAAATTGACGCAGAGTATCAAAGGCTTCCCATCTTCCAGTTAAAAGTTTATGTGCATATGCTTGATGTGATACATCAAAAATAAAAGGGTCTTTAGAAGAATCAAAAACCTTATGCATTGCTACAATAAGTTCTGTCGCACCTAAGGTTGAACTTAAATGCCCACCATTTTTACTTACAACTCGTAAAATTTCTTCTCTAATATCGGCACATACTACTTCAAGTTCTTCAACATTTTTTTCTTTTATATTTAACTTATTCACTCAGTGCTGCTCTCTTTACTCTCTCAAATCTTTTAGCTATTTGTGAATCAATGTTTCCAACATCACTAATTGCAATAACACCACCCTCACTAACAGCACTATCAGAGATAATCTGAATATGCTCCAAAGAGCCTACATGTTCTGATAGTGCTCCATGGTCTTTTGGATTTACTTTAAGAGTTATTTTTGATGCAGTTTGTAACTCTTTTATAAGTGAATCACCAAGAACTTTAGCTATAGCAGCAGAATTTTCCCCTAACTCCACATCAATGACTTCTTTTGAAATATCTATGGCTGCTGTAATTAAATCAGCTTTAATACTTTCTAATGCTACTTCAAACTCTTTAGCACTTGATTCTAATGTTGAAACAGAAATTCCAAATTGTTCTACGCCTTTACTCAAACTTTCCTCCGAATCATCCATTACTTTTTGAGCGCCTGCTTCTAAGCCTTCTTTGAAAGCTTCTTCTTTTATTTTTTCTAACTCAGTTTTATGTTCTTCTTCTTTAGCTTCTAACTTCATTTGTAGTTTAATGAAATTTGAACTCATTTCATCTGTTTTTTTCATCAAGGATTCTATAAGTGCTTCTTTAGAGTTTTTGCTCATTGCACTTGAATCTATATCACTATCCCTACGATTAGGATTGTCATCTTCAGTATAAGATTCCTCTTTCACATCATAATTTACAAAAGATGACGAAAACTCTTCACCCTCATCTTCTGCGTTTTGAGATAAAACTTTAAAGTTATATTTCTGCACTGTATGTTTGTCCATTTTTTCTGTACTAATTAATGTGGCCATAGTTATTCAATCATCTCTTCGGTTGAACCCATTTGAATTGTACCAGCTTCCGCAAGGCCATTCACAACTTCAACAATTTTTCTCTGTGCTGTTTCAACATCTTTCATTTTAACAGCACCAAGAAACTGCATCTCTTCTTCAAATGCATCTTTTGCTCTCTCAGACATTGCCGAAAAGAACTTTTCTTTCAGTTCTTCAGGTGAAGATTTAAGCGCAAGCATTAATTCTGCCTTATCAACAGCCTTAAGCGTTTCAGTAATTGCATTTTTATCAAGTGACACCATATCATCAAAAGTAAACATCATCTCTTTGATAAGCGTTGCTAAACCCTCATCAACCTGCTCAATAGTTGCAAGCGTAGACTTAGAACTTTTTGCACCTAAGCGGTTAAAAATATCAGCAACAGC